>CALUYU010000022.1 GCA_944325075.1 Candidatus Gastranaerophilales bacterium | reverse complement strand
GCATCCCAATTCAAATCACTGCGGAAAAAGTTAGTAGTATTTCGATATAAAAGATTGCCAACCTTATCCCGAACAACCCGTGAATTACTTTGGAATGAAGGTCTGAATTTATTATTATAATTTACGACAGGGGTAACTTGCATACTGTTTAGAAAACTCCTAAATTTTATTTTTTGCTGTTTTATTTAAAAAATTATAAAAACTTAATGAGTAAATATTTTCAATGTAATAAAAAACGGATTGCTTGAAATATTAAAAAAAACATTTTATAATAAAAAAGTAAAGATAATAACAGGAGAGTAATACATGCAAAACGCAGACAGAGCAAGGCTTTCAACCAAGGGAGGGGGACAACGTATTTAAGCTCTCCTGCTAAGGTTTTAAATGATTTAGATAGTAACATGCCGGAGGGTTTACCCACTAAGAAAAAGGCAGCATTTACATTATCAGAAGTTCTTATAACTCTTGGCATAATCGGTGTGGTAACACTTATGTGAAGTATCCAAGACGCTAGAAGCGTTGAATTTATTTTTCTCTTTTTCTGCTTGTTGTATGGTTTTTAAATCAATTTTCCTTTCACTATTTTCATCTGATATATTAAATATTATTCTTAAATAATTCTCATCAATATATACCCTGTGTATAAAAGTCTCAATGAGTATTTCTTTTGTATTTATATCATTTGTGTCGGCATTTTTAAATCGTTCTAGGAAAAATAGAATTTGTTCTTTTGAAATAATTGGCCTTTGTTCGTTTAATTCTTCTTGACGTATTTTTAAGATTAAATCCTTCTTTTGGATTTCAAGTTCTGAAAGTCGGTTTTGTGTGGTTTCGGATATAATTCCCTTTTCTATTGCAAATAAAAGATTTTTTAAGGATTTCTCAGTTTCATTCAGCTGGGCCTTTAATGCATCAGATAATTTAAAAGTTGACGTTTCGTGTTCTAATAAACTATTAATTTTTCCGGCTATTTGTTCGAGAATAGAATCGTTGGCCAGAAAGTTTTTTATTTCATTAATAACTAATTCTTCTAAAAATTCCTTCCTAAAAGATTTTAAATCACAGTTTTTATATAATTTTTTCCCGCTGCAGCTATAGTAGCATGTTTTTTCGTTAGTTTTACGTGATATTCGGGCCCTATTACCAACCATTCGACTATCACATTTCCCGCAATATAATTTTCCTGAAAGAATATAATATTCTTTAGCCTTAAATGTTGCTGCTTTTTCTTTGTTCTTTCTCATCTTGTCCTGTACCGTTTCAAATGTTTTTTTATCTACGATTGCCGGAATCTTGTTTTCTAAACAATAGTCGCTCCAACAGTAAAATCCCCCGTAAGCTTTATGGCGTAAAACCTGAAGGATTTTTCTGTTATCCCAAGATGTTTCAAGCACTGTTTTAATTCCGCTATTATTGAGGTTTGCCGCAATTTTATTACTTGAAACACCTGATGCATATTGTTCAAATATATTTCTAATTATAGGAGCTGCTTTTTTATCTATTATATAATGATTTTCTTTGTCTATTTTATATCCCCACAGAATGCCACCACCGTTATATTTCCCCTTTAGTGCTGTTTCTCTTTTACCCCGCATTGATTTTTGTGCATTATATTCGCTAAAATATTCTGCTGCACTTTCTAAAATACCTTCAAGCATAATGCCTTCCGGGCCGTCAGGAATATTTTCTGCAGCATAAAGCAGTTTAACACCGTTTTTGCGTAGTTCGTGTTTATAGATTGCGGCAAGGTAGCGATTTCTTGCAAAACGATCTATTGACCATACAAATACAGCTTTAAAAATCCCTTTCTTACTGTCCTCAATCATTTGTTGGAATGCGGGTCTGTTGTCATTTCGACCTGTCATTGCCTGGTCAACATATTCTTTTACGATAATATAATTTTCTCTTTTTGCTTTTGCATATATATCGGTAAATTGTCCTTCTATTGACTGTTCATTTTGTAAGTGACTTGAATATCTACCGTATGCAGCTGCAGGTATTGGTTTGGTGTTCATAAATTATAAGTCTAGTTATTTTATATTTGTCCAGTCGGATAAAAGTTTTTGATTTATTCTTGAATACCCGTCATCGTGTTCGCTTATTCCGGCTTGTGATTTCCTTCCATCTGCTATCGAAGAAGCCTGTATAGCAAAATCATTCGCGGACATCGTATCACCATCCATTTTGTCGCTGTTTGAAGCCCATATACAATTATATATTTGTGAACCATTTTTTACTAATGTTCCAATAAAATAAACATTTTCAAAATCCTTTGATTTAGTTACATAAATTTTATTTGTATCAACAATTTCCCAATTTTTATTTAGTACAAACTTCATATTTTCTATTAGTTGAGGTGATGCAGTATTAACCGGATTTACAGAAATTTCTTTTTTGGTCTCAACCGGTACTTTGTTACTTTTTGATCCGCATCCGGTAATCGTAAAACTGCTTATAAATAAAATTAATACTAGGACATAAACTTTTTTCATTATTAAACTCCTTTTTACCTTGCTACTCTTCCCCACCAGCGGATTTCACCGATTACGTCAAAATCGAAATTGATATTTTTTGAAAAGTCAACGTAAAACGGATCATATTTTTTCTCATTATCTGAAATGACTTTGACAGTATTTGGCGGAATTTTTTGTAAACGTTTTGCATACAGCTGGCCGTCTATTCTTACACAATAAATGCGGCCATCATAAATTTCTTTTTTTGACGTATCTATTAAAAGGCTGTCTCCGCCTTCTATTGTCGGATACATGCTGTCTCCGGATGCAAAAATCATCTCTGTTTTGCCCGGAATGATGCCGATATCTTTTGCCAGTTTCTGGCTGATTTCGTAAACTCCGGTCTGGTTTTCGTCATATACTGTGATACCATAGCCCATGCTTGCTGTTACATTTCCGAAAACCGGTATTTTGATAAAATTATTGTTTACAATATTGTCGTTTAAGTCAACATTAAATGCCTTTTCTATTTTTTTGAGTTCTTCAGGTTTAAATTTACTGTTTCGTGTTGCTCTGGCACTCATTGTTCCTTTATCAACGCCTGTAATCTCACATAACTCTTTTTGACTTATGTTACGTTTTGTAACCTGTAAAAGTTTAGCTAAAACCGTATTATAATTCATAGTACTCCTATATCTAATGTAGATTTTATTCACATTATTAAAATATTTGTTGACTTTATAAACAAAATATTGTATATTGTTTTTATAAGTTATTTTACATGATTTTAAATGACTTTATATTTTCAACATTAACACAAAGGCAACTATTTTGTTGTCTGTTGTGTAAATTTTGTTTACAAAAATTTATGCAAAATCTGTATAAATATGACATCAAGTTAAAGAAAGTTGACATTATGGTAAATTTTTACGAAACAAAACAAGCAGCAAAAATTCTGCATTTAAGTCCACAGGTGCTGACCCGAAAATGCAGAAACGGTGAAATTACCTATAAAAGATCCGGCCGCAAGTATTTGTTTGCTGAAGAAGATATAAATAAGTTTATTGTATCTGGAGGTAAACATGATTAATTTGTCTGTGGTTCCGGAGCCTGCACTTGATGCTTTTTGTTTTTATCTTAAGGACAAGATAATTGAATTTTATAAAAATCCTAAAAATCAGGCAGAATTTGAAAAATGGTTAAGTAAAAGAAATTTAAAAAATAAAGGAGAATAAGATGTTTAAATTTATAGAGCGAGCTTTTATTCAAAGAAAAATAAATTCAATGCCTTATGAGAAAAAGGTCAGAATAGTCAGAACCTGTGTGGAAAATACTCTAAAAAGCAATAACGGGATTAATATCCCAATATTTCAGCGTGTTGATTCTGTTATGGAGTTTATTTTTCAACGCAGGCTTATTAATTATTATTTGCAAAACAGAAAAATGATACCTGTATTATGTATGGAATTGAATTGTTTGTAATTCTTTTTATAAGATACTCCTATTTTCGGGCTTTGTACCCAGTATAAAGCCCTTTTGTTTAAGAGAGGTTGTTATGGTAAAAACTAAAAAACAGCTATATGCTGAACTTGAAGTATTAAAAAATGAGCTGCCAAGGCGTGAGGCTATTGCAGCATTACTTGAAACAGACGGCTTTAAACTTGCAGTTGATGAGTATAAGACTAAGTTCAAAGATGCAATAGATGATGAAGATAAAAAGGAAATATCCGCGTGCAAAAAAACTCTTGATTTGATTATTGATTTTCAAGGGTTCTTAACCAAACAAAAACAACGAGCGGAAAAACTTCCGGAAATTATTGCAGATATTGAATTCGATTTACAACAGGGGAATTTGTTTGAATGAGAAATGTTCTTGTTAATGTCAACGGACGAGAATATTCTGCTGCGGAAACCCGAAATGTTACAGCCGGAGACAAAGTTCGCGGGGAATATGAAAAATACAAAATAAAAGTAAAGCATAACGGAATAATGTCTAAATTTACCGTAAAACCGCTATGTTTTTGGGATAATCCCCTTTTTGCAGGAAGTTTTATCTATGACATTGAAAAAGACAAAATAACCTGGTTCCTGTGGTCTGAATATGACCCGAAATTTATTTTTATTTTCGTAAAAATTGCCGGTGTTCTGGATGATGAAGATGTTGTTCTTGTATCTGTAAAACGCGGCAGGATGATTGATCGCTTTAGAATTAAGATTTCTGAATTACGGCGTTATATCGGTTTGGGTGACGATAAATTCGGCAGGTATCCGATATTGAAGGAAGTTTTTGAAAAATTACAGCCAAAAATTTACAGAGGTGGTTATGCAAAAAGATTCTAAGAATAAAAAAGTAACGGTATCACAACTTGAACACGACCTTCAGCAAGTTTGTGAGCATCATCAACGAGCGATGAAACTGCTGTATGAAAAAAGTGCGACAATTTCTGAAATAACAAAAACTGTAGTTGAAGGGCTTGAAAATATTCGTCAGAGTTTAGCTTCTCTTGAGTCTGAATTAAATAAAATTGCAAAATCCGAGGATAAGGATGGGCGAAACAATGCACAAAAGGAATAAACTCAGCCGCAGAGAGAATGAAATATTTGAGTTGATAATCGGAGGCAAAACGAATCGAGAAATCCGTGAAATTTTGTGTATTTGTAAAGGTACTCTGGAAAGACATATTACTAATATTTATCAAAAGAAAAATGTTAAAAACAGGATAGAACTGTTAAATAAACATTTTGGAAAGGGGTCAAATGTTAATTGTACTGATTAAGATTATTACGGGAGTAATTGTTTGCGGAATTCTGCTGCTGTTTGTGTTTATTGAATTTATCCACGAATACTGCAAGAAGCATGTTGACAATATAGAGGATGAGTAAATTTGAATATCGATGGATTTGGCAATGATGAAATTTATTCTCCAAGCGGATGGGGTTACAGCTATATACTTTCGTGGATATCAGACGCAACAAGAATGACACCGGAAGAATTTGCAAACTGGCAATGTATAAAAGCTAATTTTAAAAAAGATTCGCAGTATATAAACAGGTATTTAAAGATACTCGAAAATAAAGAGAAAGAGAGGTTTTTTGTGGAAACAATAAATACGAAAAGTACAGAGTGCGGACTTGATGAGGAACATAAAATCAAGTGCAATAGCGTCAAAGAAAAGCAAGCCGAGTTATTAAAACTTTTCAATACAACTCAAAAGAAAATTATTGCGGAAATTGTAAAAGGTACTCCATCAAATAAAATTGCAGAAAATTGCGGGCTTACAGAGGCTTCACTATCTGTATCAATGACTGATATTTATAAAAAAACAAAACATTTAATCCCGTATGGCAATAGAATCAAGAAAACTGCACTATACAGTTACCTGTTTAATGAATGCGGATTTGCGGACGGACGAAGTGAAACGAGTCCGGATAGCACTCTGCCGAACAAACGATTGAGTATCGTTTGTG
Organism: Candidatus Gastranaerophilales bacterium; assembly: GCA_944325075.1. Classification (GTDB taxonomy): domain Bacteria; phylum Cyanobacteriota; class Vampirovibrionia; order Gastranaerophilales; family Gastranaerophilaceae; genus UBA1221. The sequence continues at coordinate 29,432 of CALUYU010000022.1, read as the reverse complement.
AGAGGAAGATTGAGCATACTGCGGTAAAGCCGCAAATGCGAAACTCTGTTCGCGTGGAGCAAATCCAAGACAGCGGATTTGAACTTGGACAGATAAACGATATTGAAGGGAAGTCAAATCTCGTTGCTGAGGATATACACCGTGATACTTGTCAGATACCGTCGTCTGCTCATGATATGGCTGCGAAAAATTCCGAACCGCCTAAAGATTGTCAAACAGATAAAATAATTGGCTGCCTTAAAACCGCACGTGAATTGATTGATAAAAAATATAAAAAATACTGTTCGGAAATCGGTGATGCTCTTGTGCAGAACCAAAATACTGATATATTTAATTTTCAATCTTATACGTTGGCTAAAGATTATGATACAGCGTGCTGGGTTTTGTCCTGTGCAATTAAAGAACTAAGAAAAGAGTGTTCAAATGAATGATAATTGGGCTGAAGAAAAACTTGAAGATATAAAATACAGGCTTAAATCAATAAAATGCGATATTACATGCGGTATTCCAAAGATTGAAAACAGCTATACCGTAAAGACTGTGGTTGAAAATTTATTGAAAATTATAGAGGAATAACATGCATATAAAAGTAAATATACCTGAAATTTTAGAAGCGTTGAATAAAGTTAAGCATATAGCAAAACCGGATAAAGTTTGTCCTGTTTTAAGCAACGGTATTTTTGAGACCCTTAAGGACGAAATTAAGATAACGGTATCAAATCTCATCAACGGAGCTGTCATCAGAGTGCCTGCACAGATAATGGAGCCTGGTAAATGTTTAATAGAGATTGAAAAACTAACCGCGATTTTACAAACAATGAGCGGGGATGCCTTTATTGAAGAAAAAGAAAATGTTGTTTGGATAAAAAAGGATAAAACGAAATGCAAGCTTCCGAAAACTAACCTGAGTGAATATCCGGAAACATATTTTGATGATAATAAAGTCAGAGAAGGTGATCTGACTGTGTCAATAACAGCTGCATCGCTGCGGGAAGGTTTTATCAAAACAAAAGGTTTTACTTCAGATGCAGAAGACGGGATTATAAGCGGTATAAATATTGAGGTTAGCGGAAATATTGTAAAGTTTATTGCAACTGATGGCAATCGTCTGGCTTATGTGATAAAGACTACAGAAACTCCTGATATTAACTTATCGGCTGTTATTCCTGCAATATCTGTAGCTGCATTAAATCAACTTATCCCCGCTAGTGGAGATGTTGATTTAATTGTTAGTGGTAGTTATTGCATGTTTGATTTTTGCAATTCAAAATTCTATACCAGAGTTCTTGAGGGGACATTTCCAAAAGTTGACCAGATTATCCCGAAAGCTTTTTTGACAGAATTTTCCGTTAATAAAGACGAGCTGAAAAAAGTCCTTAACCGTATCAGCGTAGTTGAAGAAAAAGAAGATAAATGTAAAGTAATGTTTTCTTTAAAAGGTAGTCTGGTTACAGTTGAAGCCTGTATGTACAAAAGTAATGATACTTTGGTTGCTGAAGATAAAAACGGCGATGACATATCTTTTATTCTTAATCGTTACTATATCCAGACTGTATTAAATTCAATCAGCGGAAATCTGGTGAAATTTTGTTTGAACGGAGCCCGCAGTGCTGTTGTGTTTCCTGATATGGAACACAGATATCTTGTAATGCCGATGGCATAACTAAAGTAACTGAAAGTTAATAAATGAGGATAAAAATGTTTGAAAAATTTGAAAAATATGCAGAAAAGACTTTTGTTGGGTTTTGTACAGAACCGGAAATTAAATATTCTGATGCCGGAACTGCCAGCTGTAAATTTTCAATACCGTTAAAAGACAGCAAAGACAGTAAGGATACTCTTTGGCTGAACTGCAAAGCTTATAAAGAAACTGCAGAGGCTTTTTGCGAAATTTGTAAAAAAGGCTGTTTGGTAAAAGTTTCGGGAAGGTTTTACCAGTATGAATATAATTCAAATATTTATACTGAATTTTTCGTAAGGGAATTTCTAAAACTTGCGGATCCTGTGGAGCAGAAAGATAAGGAGAGTTGAAATGGCTAATGTAATTAAATTTGGTTGTAATTATCCTAAATTATGTAATCAGGCCAGAGCAAAGCTTGTGTGGGTAGATTTGATTTTGGATGGTGACTTTGTTGTGGAAGGTAAAGTAAATGCTTTATTGGAGTATGATACAAAACGACCTGACGGAACGCAAAGAGATATAGAACAAGGAAATTATTATCTTCTGTTTTTTGTTGGAGACAAGGGCATTATGTTTTCAACATTACGAAAAAGAACTAAAGAGAATAAGAAATATTTAACAAAAATTGGCAGGTGGTTTGATGTTGAGGTGAAAGATGCCAACATTTAATGAAAAACGACAAGCAATATCAAAAGAATATGTAAAACTTTTACACAGGCTATATGACCATGGAATAGTCCGCGGGATTATAAGATGTTTTTGTCTTTTATTGGCACAGCAGGCAACGATTACAAAATATAAATCAGCCCTTAAAACACAGAATTGGGTCATTGATATGGAGCGGAAAACTTCTAACGGTCTTATGCGGGAGCAGCTGTCACTAGTGAAGATAAACGATAATTTAAAAGAAATGGCCTGCCGGCAGCATGAGAGGATAAAATCGTTTGAGGTAAGAGAAGAAAGACTTTATAAATTTATCTATGAACACATCGACTGTGGTAAATGTGGTATGCAATTTATTTTTAAAAACGAATGCGGTGGTGATTTTGAGGGTTGTAAAAATCGAATTGAATATCTAATAAGAAGAGAGGATTTTTAAAATGTCAGGAAACGAAGTAACATTTAAGCCGGGTGAAATTTTAGCCGATGATTATCCTGTTTATGGGGATTATTTTTATTTTGCAGATGATAGACTTATTCGCTCATATATTTTTGGCGACGTTTCTGATTTGAAACGGGATTTAAAAAATCAGGGTTTAGTTTTTGAAAATATTTATGCGGCAAGGTACGGAGGGTAATGATGCAGAATCGATTTAATTTTAGGGCTGCTTTAAAAACTGAAAATTTTGCAATTATTGTTCCTGTTGAAAGTGTAGAAACTTACTTTTATACAATGAGATTTGAGTTAATCAAAGATATTTTTGAAAAAAAATACCCAAAAAACTCTTTTGATGATTTTATTAATGACTTAAATAAACAAAATTATCTTGAAGATATCTTTAAAGATGAAATATGGGTATTTACAAAAGATTTTACAAATTTGATGCAGTCAACGGGTGTTTATGACAGCACAAAATTCAAAGATTTATCACCGGTGCTGCAACAAGAATGGCTGCAGGAACATAAAGCTGAAGATTGGCCCGGAATTGAAATTTTTGAAGGGGATGTGACCGAGATAAAATACAGAAAAGACCATTATTCTTATGGTGTTGTATCTTATTCGACATGTGCTGCAGGATATGATCGAGGCGGAACTTCTTTAGGCAGTTACCAGAAGAAAACAAAAGTCGTGGGGAACATTTTTGAAGGCTATCCGGATGCAGCTAAATATGATGTTGATTTTTATTTTCGGAATATTGGAGAGGCGGATTGATGACAACAAAAGAAATTTTTTATTATGTGAAACTTATGTGTCTTATTAAAAATAAAAATAAAGGTAAGGCTGACGAAAATGATGTACAAAGAGCACTGGGAGCATTGTACATTGCCTGGGAGGAATCTAAAAATGATAGATAAAGAACAGAAAAAGTGGGTCACTGAAAAATGGGGAGAAAATGAAGAACCCGAAGAAACACCGACAGAAAGACCTCATGCTGTTTCTAAAAATAAAGAACAGATAATAGTTGACGGAGTGGATGTAAGTAGATGTGAGCATTGGAATATTTGCAAACAATGCCAATTAAGCCAACTTCCAGAAAGTGGTTATAAACTATTATGTAAAGATAACCTCAACTGTTCGTTTAAGCAACTCACCCGCAAGACACAGGAGTGCGAGGAACTGAAAAGAAAAGTTGAATTAATGATGGATTGTCCAGATTGTAAAGTTGATGAATATAAAGAGGCTCTTGAGGAGATTGAGGGAATAATTCAAGCAATTATGGAAACAAACAGAGTTTATCCATTGAAAAACAATTTAGCAAAAATCCTTAACATCATCAACAAAGCGGAAGGAGATAACTAATGATAAGAGATATAGAAAATTGCAGAGAAGTTCATTTAGGACACGGAACTGTTGGTATTGCGATTGATACAACAGGAACCGTAGAAGTTTTATACAATAAACCTTCTACACCGGTAGGCAGTACCAGCAATGAATTCGCAGGCAAATCTACAATAGAACTGCACGAGAAAAATGTTTGTTTATTCTTTGATGGCAGAGAAGGAATAGCTGCTTTAGATATGTTAATTCATGATTTGCAAAAGATAAGGACAAAACTAAAAGGAGAATAAATAATGGGATTAACTATAACAGTAAATAATTATGACAGTTTTGATATTGGATATATCAGCTTTATGAACTTCAGGTTAGAGTTAGCAAAAATTTACAATGCAAAGTTAGGTGAAATGTATCGTCGCTGGGCTTTTGGCAATCTGCCTTACACTCCGGAAAAACCCTTATCAGATAAAGAATTTGAAGAATTTAAAAATATTGCCGGTGATTTGCTGATTTTTCTTGCACATCCTGACACGGAAGGTAGTTTTACACCTTCTGAAAGCAGAAAAATCTATTTAACAATAAAAGATTTGAAAATGGATTATCGAATTAGTGAAACATATCATGGTCAAGGTGATTTTAATGTATTTGACCGCCTGAAAAAGATGTTTTATCACTCTTGGAAAAACAGACGCAAGGTAATTTTTAGTTAAAGTAAAAGGAGGAAAACCAATGACTAACCTATCAGAAGAACTGTGCAGAATTTGCGGGATTGAAGGTAAGTGGTTTGAATATACAACAGAAACAACAGACGGTTGTGTCAATTTAGGGAAAAAGAGAGTTTTTCCTGACTTCACACAGCCGGAAAACTTTGTGAAGCTAATTGAACTTAGATTTACAACCAAAAGAGGTGATATTTTTACAGTTGTAGAAGCATTACAAAACGGAAGGTGTTTTACTTTTGCAGATAGAAAATCTTTTTTGGATCAATTATTAGATTATATTTTCACGTGTGAAAATTTTGGCGAATATATCAAGCAGGCAATCAGAGAAACGGAGTGGGTGTATGAATAAGATTGAATTTGTAAAGGGTTTAAGTAATGTTGCTACGGAAGTTGATATTTATGAACATTTTCCGTTTAAAGTACTTGAATCCCGGCTAAAGATGTCAAAACCGAAAGTTTTGTATAGTGTCACTCCGCAGCTGTTATTCCGAATTATTGTTGATAAGCCAGCCGCATGCGGAATGAGTGAGTATGACGGATTGGCGAAAGTAAAGGGGGTAATATGCATCGTATAAAAAAGGTTTATGCAAATGAATATGAACATCAGGCCAATAAAAGGTTGCATTTATTCAAAAATGACGTATTGCCTGTAATCCGCTCGGATGCTGATTCGGAAAATAAGCGACGTAAGGCTGTTATTGTCGATTTAGACGATGTATTCTTTTATACAAATCCGATTTTTACTAAAGCAAAAATTTTGAATTTGTCCGGAGATGATTTGTGGAAATTTTTTAATAAATATGCCGGAAGCTGCCCTGCGAATATGTGGGCATTGGAAATCGTTAAGCTTTATTCAAGGGCAGGTTTAAAACCGATTTTTATAACGGCTCGCAGCAAAGAACTCCAAATTATAACGATTGATGCCATTGTCGGATATATCGGGTGGTGTTTTGAACTTTATATGCGTGAACTTAACGACAGGCGTCCGAGTGAGGCTGTAAAAGAAGATATTCTGACAAAAGAAGTCTTGCCGCGTTATAATATCAGGTTTGCACTGGATGATGACATCAAAAATTGTGAAATGTTTGCAAAGTACGGAATTCCTGTTTTGCATGTCATTAATTCTGAAGGTAAATCATGTCCGGATGTTACAAAATATTGTAAAACGCTTGCTGTATCTGATATTCGGAGCGATTAATGTGTATATAAGATTACAAAACAAAAAAGGACGGTAAAAAATGGATGCAGCTTTTGGAACAAAAATCAGAAACACAAAAACAGGTGAAATAGGGTTGTTAATTAAAACTTACTTAAACGAATTTGCAGACAAAAATGTGATGTATGCAATTTGGGTTGACGTTAACGGAAAACGTAAGTATGAAGAATTGGATAACTTACACCCCTTGGAAGATGAGGTTGTAAATGGATAAAGAAACTCTTATAAATCAAATCCGAAGAGCTCAGCAGGATTTTGCAAATGCAGCATTGTGGATGCAGGATGCTGTTGCAAATTTTCACTACAAAAGAGGATACCTTGCGGCCCTGCAGGCTACTCTGCAGCTTAAAGAAAACAAACTCGAAAAACATGTAGAAAGCCAAAACTAGCGGATTTTGCGTAGTGTGAGGACTTTGTCCGAAACTCGAAGTAATGAGGGCAACAGCGAATGACTACGAAGTATAATGAGCGGTTTGCCCGAGTGAAGCAATAATCCAAGACGCGGATTTGGTTAAAGACAACAAAGGTATATAAAAATGGAATACGGTTTTAATGTAGAAATAGCACAAAAATTAGGTGTAAATGAAGCGATTATTATTCGCAATTTTCAGCATTGGCTGAAAAAAAACGAAGCAAATAATGCTAATTTTCATGACGGCCGTTATTGGACATATAATTCAATCGGAGCGTTTTGTAAAATCTTTCCTTTTTGGACAGAACATCAAATAAGAAATATTCTCAAAAAATTGATGACTGAAGGAATTTTAATAAAAGGGAATTTTAATAAAAGCCCTTATGACAAGACTATCTGGTATTCAATTAATGAGGAAGTTTTAAATAAACTTTTATCTGAACATGATGAGGCTGACGAGCCTCAAAAATATAACGATAAGGTAGAAAATAATCCCGAAAGTACCGAAACGGTCGATTTGGTAAATTTGCCAAATCGATGTGGGAAAAATGCAAAATCGATGTGCGAAAATTCACAAATCGATGTGGGAAATTTCACAGATCGATCTGGGAAATTTCACAAACCTATACCAGATGTAAACACATATAGTAAACCAGATGAAAACACACATACACATGGGCGTGTGTGTGAAAATTTTTCTCAAAATCAGGATTATGCAGGTTCTCGAAAAATTGATGCTGATAGCCTTGAAGTAACAATGTTTTGTGAAGATTACAAGACATTAAAAAATCCGGATTTTGAAGCATCATGCGATGACAGGGCTGCAATAGCGGAAACACTGACTAGAAACGGCGGATATGACACTGAAAAACGGAAATACTGGCAGGACGTTTTTAAAAAAGCATCAAGAGGTTGGAAAATCAAGGAAAAGGATGTTACTAGGATAGTTCCATGTTCATTTGACAGAGTGCTTGCAGAGCATTCCCGTATAAAGGCTAATGAACTGGGGCTTTTGCCGCCTAAAAAAGATGCACCCAAAAAAGAAACTCCGACAGAACCTGAGAATATAGAAGATGAAGCCATGGTGGAAGCTGTAATACAGAAGGCTCGTGCAGCATACGAAAAAATGAAACGTATAAACCTGCCAATCCGATAAAAAATAAGATTTGTACATTGAAAATTTCATAAAAATTTTTTTATAACAAAAATAGTAAAATTTAGCATGTATTCTATTCCCTGACAGTGTTAGAACCGATTTTAAAATGCATGGTTTACCCCGATGTTTTTTATTTTAAAAATCGTTTATAGTGAACATGCGATGAGGAAAGTTTAAAACTTTCGGAGCAGTTTTTGAATACTATCTGAACCTGAATTCTTTCGGTTATATCCGAATATAGGCGAGCGGGTCTTCCGACATCAGAAAAAACAAAAACGGAAAGAGAGATTTACTATGCTTAAAATTTATTGTGATAACAAAGACTGTAAAAAGCATAAATGTGTTATTGACCAGACTTTTGTTATTATCCCTAAAAACAGACAGTATTCTTTCGCTTTTATGCGAACAGCACATTGTCCCGTTTGCGGAAAGCATTATACACTCATTACAAATTTTAAATTTGTAAAAGAGGGAGAGGATAAACTGAGAAAAGATGATAAAAGAGCAAAGGCTTTTGGCAGTTTTAAACCTGAACACAGAATTTTTACAGGTAAGGATGCTGATGATATTTTTGAAAAAATATTTGAAGTCCGTAAGTCTGTTTTATACGAAATAATTAAAAACTCTCCGGGTTATAAATCAGGGTTTTATTTAAACTATTCCGAATACGGTATTATAAAAAGATGTTATTCTAATCTTTCAACTCTCAGGCTCGGCCGTATTAAATCTAATTTTGAAGATATTGATAGTTCAAAAAAACTGTTGTTTATATAAAATGTGTGTGTGCGTTTGCATGGTATTTTGTATGTACTATTTGAGGGCTCCCCGCCCTCTTTTTATTGTACAGGTAGGGCGTACGCCCCAACCGTATTAGTGCTGCAACACTAATACGGTTAACCATAAATCACCTTATGATTACCTGCATGCTCATGGTATCAGTCATGTGTATTGTTGTGCAACTTTGTTAATAAAAAGGTGGTATTTATGGTTACAAGACAGGACTTTGGTGCGTATCTCATTAACTGGCTCGGCGGAAAAAGACTGCTCCGCAAAGATATTTCCCGCTTAATTCCTCAAGATATTTCAAGCTACATTGAACCTTTTGGCGGCGGCGGTTGGGTTTTGTTTTATTATCATCGCTGGGCTGAACTTGAAGTTTATAATGATTTGGATGGAAGATTAGTTAATCTTTTCCGTGTTGTAAAGTATCATCCGTGCGAACTCGCACGTGAAATGTGCTATTTATTTCATTCCCGGGAACAATTCTTATCGTTAATTCAAAATCCGGGTGAAACTGATATTCAAAAAGCCGCAAGGTTTATGTTTATTTTGTCCCGTTCTTTCGGAGGTAAAGGGAAGTGTTTCGGAGTCTGTTATGACGGTTCAATAAAATCTGCAGGCGGGCTTATTGAAAGAATTGATAAAATTTCAAAACGTCTTGATAAGGTTATAATTGAAAATTTATCTGCAATGGAACTGATTCCGCAATATGATACATCAAATGCATTCTTCTATTGTGATCCGCCTTACAGTTCCGGAGCCGGTTATGATGTTATAAGTACCACAAACTTTGAACATGAACGACTCAGAGATATTTTAAAAAATATAAAAGGGCGTTTTCTTTTGAGTTATGACGACGCTCCAAAAATAAGAGAGCTGTATAAAGATTTTAATATAATTGAAATTGAAAGAGTAAACGGGATTAATCGAAAATGTATTAAAAATAATATGTATAAAGAACTTTTAATCTGTAATTATGATGTTGATAACGTGAACGGATTATGGCAGGTGAAGGATAATAAGTTTTCTCAAGGTAGCATTTTTGATGTTTAAGATTGATACTAAAGATATTAAAAAACTTACAGATAACCTTAAAAACTGTAGCAAAAGTGCTTTCCCTCTCGCTGTCCGCGGAACCTTAAACCGATTCGCGTATGAAACCTCTAATATTGCAAAAACAAAAATTTTGCCAGAAGTGTTTACTCTGCGAAATAAATTTATACAAGGTTCCGTTGGTTATAAAAAATGTGAAAATATATTTAATATTTCATCAATGCAGAGCTTTGCAGGGCAACGTTCTCAACATTTAGGCAAGAAAACGGAACAGCTTGCAAAACAGGAAACCGGAAGCCCGATTGTCGCTAAAGGTAATTTTACGTTTGCAGCTACTCCTTCAGCCCGTGGCGGCAGCTATAAAAAAACTGTCAGAAAAGCTAATCTTTTAACTTCTTTGAATGCTAAAAAATTAAGCAATATTGTTGCTAATCCGACTAAAAAACCATCCAGACAAGCTGCACAAGCTCAAGCTTTTGCTGTTAGAAATAAAACTTCTGTAAATGTTATTCTAACAAATAGCCGCGGTCATAAAGGTATTTATAAGGTTTCTAAAAAAAGTGTAACACTATTATATAACCTTAGAAATAAACGAACCAATATTAAACGAACTCAATGGCTGCAAGTTGCCACAAATAAAATTCTTGCTTCAGCTGATATGATTTATTCGAAAGAGGCGAACAAACGTCTTGAAAAAGCACTCTCTAAGGGATTGAGTACAAGTTAAAGTCAAAAAGGTACTATGCGGCACCAGTATAAATTCGGGGTTGTTTTTCCGCACCCCGAACGTTAAAAAGTCCCCCAAATTTTTTGAAAGCATGAAATCATGAAATAATAAGGCTAAAATGCTGATATATTGGGCTTTTTTATTTTAAATCCATGAAGAAGGCATGAATAACCATGAATAAAATAACAAAAGCTGAGTTAGCAAGACGCTTTAACGTAAATCAATCAAGGATAAATGCTCTATTATCAGAAAAAAAAATTTTTGAATCTGATGATGGTTTGATTGATTTAGATGATTCAAGGAATCTGGCTTATATTGAAAAAAGAAAAGAAACAGTTCCGAAATATACCGGTGTTCCTACAAAAGAAGAGCTACTGGATGAAGATGATATTGAAGATAAAGAATTAATTCGCAGGACAGGGACTTTAAAAGATGATCCGCTTTATTCCGAGAAAGTAAAAAAATATCAAAAAGAAAATGAATTGTTGGATTTAAAGCTGGCAACCGCAAAAAAAGAAGTTGTAGAAACGGAAGTTTTAAACAAAATAATTATTCAGTCTTATGAAATATTTCATAATCTGCTATTAGAAGCTCCAACGCAAATTATTGATGAAATACGTGATTTAATTTTGACCGGTCAACATCAAGATGACCTTGATTTAAAACTGTTAGTCTCAAAAAATGAAGAAATTTATAAAAATGGGCTTGAGCAGGCTCGTAAAGCGTTAAAAAGATTTTATGATAGTTGATAAACGTGAAGTTCAAATTGATAGAATTATTGATTTAGCCTTAAGTTTTTCAAAAAAAGATATTTTGCCAACCGTTTCAGAATGGGCTGAAGCTAACAGATTTTTGAGTAGTAAAGTAACGAAAAAGCCGGGGAATTTTAATTTTGATTATATGCCTTATACCCGCGAAATTGCGGATTGTTTCTCGAGAACAAGCAGAGTTCGGGAAGTAGCTGTTATGAAGGGGGTGCAATTAGGTTTTACTACATCAATATTTGATAATGCAATCGGTTATCATATAGCAGAAAATCCCTCAAGTATAATGCTTGTGTCCGGTAGTAAATCGTTATTGCGAGATTACAAGAAGGTGAAAATTGATCAGTTGATTGATGACTCCGGTCTAAGAGACAGAATTGTTGCTGATACCGGGAATAAAAACAGCAGACGGCAAGGCGATACCACGTCATTAATAGAATTTGTAGGCGGTTTTCTTAGAATTGTAGGGGCTAAAAGTGCAGATGATTTAAGAAGTTTTCCTATAAAAATTCTTTTACTTGATGAACTTGATGCATACCCGGACAAACTTGGGGATGAAGGTGATCCTGTTGAACTTGCAGTTTCACGTACAGACTCTTTTGGCAGAGATAAAAGAATAGGCTATATTTCAACACCCTTATTAAAGCATAGCAGTCATATTTATCAATATTATCTAAAGGGCGACCAAAGAAAGTATTATGTTCCTTGTCCGTTTTGTGGTGAATATCAGGAACTAATATTTTATTCTAAAAATGGTGGTTTATATCCTGAAGAAAAAGGAGTTGAAACTGACGGTGTTATTTTCAAACCATACGGATTGATTTTTAATTCAAAAGAATGCAAATGCGGTTGTTACGACTCTGTTAGATATAAATGTAAACATTGTGGAGAATTAATTAATGAGCATTATAAACCTTCAATGCTTAAAAAGGGTTACTGGAAGCCGACAGCTGTAAGTCAGGTTCCATGTTTTCAATCATATCAAATTAGCTCGTTGTATTCTCCGGCCCGTGAATGGTGGGAAATTGTAAAAAGATTTATTAATGCAGGAAATAATCGTGAAAAATTACGAATATTTTACAATCATGATTTAGGATTACCGTTTGAAGATACGACAGCAGGTGTCAATTCTGTCTCAATTACAAAATTAAGGGACGGAAAATTTAATAATGATGAAATTCCTGATGATGCATTATTTTTAACTGCTGCTTGCGACGTTCAGGATAACAGACTTGAAGTTGAAGTTAAGGCTTGGGGTGACAGGTTCCGAAATTGGGGAATTAATCATATTGTTATTCCTGGAGATACTTCAAATCCTATGGATCCATGCTGGCAGGAGCTATTGGACATAAAAGATAAAATTTGGGCTGGTAAACAAATTTTTTATATGTTAATTGACTCTGGTGATGGCGAAAAGACTGATTTGATTTATCGTTTTTGCGAGCAATACGGTGAAGGTATAATATTCCCATTAAAGGGAATCGGGTCAACATCCAAAACTGGAGATAAATATAAAATCCGTTCTCTTGATAACTATTCTGTTAAATTAGTTGAAATCTATGTTGACTCTTACAAAAATCAGTTAGCCGGCTGGTTCAATCAAGATTGGCGTGCCTCAGATGAAGATTATCCGGACGGATGGTCAACTATTGCAAACGGATATTCTGATGAGTATTTACGTCAGCTGACGACAGAACATCGAGTTAAAAAAGTTTCAGACAGTGGATTAATTAGTATAAATTGGGTTGCCCATGGACGAAATGAAGCATTTGACTTGAATGTTTATAACTTATGTGCGGCCGAATTGGTTATTAGTGAAATATCTAGAAATTACCTGAATTTGCAGGCTTCAAATTCGGGCGAAGTATTTAAAACTTTAAAGGCGGCCTGACATGACAACATTGGAAGAACTAAAACGTCTTGAACAAAATATCAAAAATATAGATGCTGCTATTGAGCAGGCCACATTAAACGGTGGTATCAGCAGTTATACATTAAACAGCGGTCAAGGTTCAACTAATGTAAAGCGTGCAACGCTGAAAGAGCTTATTGATATGCGTAATAACCTTGAATATCTATATAACGAGAAAAAAGAACACTACTCAGGCGAAAATATATCAATCATAAGGAATAGTAATGTTTATTCAGGACATTTTTAAAAAAATTCAAAAAACGGAAATGCAAGTTCAACCTCATGTTGAACCGCAGGCTTATTCCGGCAGCTATTCTTTGTGGGATTACTTTAGCGGTGAAAAAGATTATTTCGCAATGGATAGTGGTAAAGAATATAATGTTGATTATTACAGAATGTCAAAACGTGCCTATAATCTTTATCAAACTAATGAGTTTGTAAAAGCCGGGGTTGATCGAATAGTTCAATTTCTAGTAGGAACAGGATTGGAGCTTTATCCGACACCAAAAGAAGAGTTTTTAAAAAGAAAATACGATATTGAATTACAAGACAGTTTCAAAAAAGATATAAAAGATTTATGGGAACTTTATTGTACCGAAAAAATAGCCTCTGCAGATAAGCAAAATGACATTCATCAGCTGGCCAAAAACGTCGCGTTTAATGCTGTTGTTGGCGGTGACGTTTTAATTATACGTCGTATAGTTAACGGATATAATGAATATCAGCTTGTTGACGGACGTAATGTCTATTCAAGTAAAACTTTAAACAGCGATACGGGCAATAAAATCAAAAATGGTGTGGAAGTTGATAAAAACGGTCGTCACATCGCTTATTATGTATTGGATGACGATGGTAAAGAACAGCGTATTAAAGCCTTTGATGATAAGGGTACTTTGTATGCGTGGCTTGCTTATTCTAATAAAGTCCGTATAGGTTCAACCAGAGGATATTCTATTCTCGGTGCAATAATGCAGAAAATGGATAAGATTGGAGATTATACCGAAAATGAAGTCCTCGCAAGTGCTTTAAACGGTAAATTTGTTGCAACGATTGACCAGGATGCGACATCAACCGGTATTAATCCTTTAAATAACAAAACATTGGGTGGTGCATCAAAAGTTCTACCTGAACTTTCTAAGGAAAAATTTGAAGATAAAACTTTAATTGACAAGATCTATACGCAATTACGCCGTTTTACAAACGGATTAGTGCTGCACATGCCAAGAGGACAAAAGCTTCAATCTTATGATACAAAGCGTCCAAACGTTAACTTTGGGGTATTTCTTGATAATAATATGAAATATGATTATGCTTCAATGGGTTTACCTTTTGAAGTTGTATTAATGGTATTTCAGAATAATTTTTCAGCATCCCGTGCTTCATTAAAAATGTTTGAAGCCATTTTAAAATTTAACCGCAAATATCTTTGTATAGACGGGTTTTATCAACCGGTTTATGAGCAGTTTTTTGATTTAGAAGTATTAAAAGGTAATCTTGAGGCTCCAAAGTATATTGAGTTGCGTAATAAGCCCGGGTATGCGGATAATGCTTATTTACTTGCAAAATTTGAAGGGATGCCGATACCGCATATTGATCCTGTTAAGGAAGTCAATGCTGTTGTTACAAAATTGAAGAACGGCTTGACAGATTTTGAAGGAGCCTTGCAGGAACTTGGCAGTAAGACAACTTTTGAAACGTTATGCAAAAGTTATTCGGAACAGATTAAAAAACTGCAAGAAAGCGGAATAAGCCTGCAAGGTATCACTCCGGATAACGAAAAAGATGAGGATGATAAGAATGACAGATGACAGAATGTTTACAGAATTGCCGCAAGATGAGCAGCAAATGCTTATTGGGGAAGTAAAACGATTAAAACTTACATGTGAGCCTAAAAAAATGAAAGCTTTAGAACTTTATGCATTGATTAAAAATGCTGAAAAGAATTCAGTAGAAAGTTCTGAAAAAGTTGAAGATGCGGATAAGGAAATCAATAATTCCACACAGGAGCAAAAGCCGGCAGATGAGACACAGCCTGAAACAAATAATGCTGAAAATGCTGAGGCTGTACATACAGAAGTTTATGAACCCGAAAACAAGCCTGAAAATAAGCCTGAAAATAAGCCTAGGCAGACCGTCAAAAAGTCTAAAAAAGATGAGGGGCTTTGTATCAGTTGTTATTCAAAAGTTTATGATGGTGTTTGCTCCGGATGCGGGAGGCTATATTGATGCAAATAAAAATTAAAGGTGAAATTGGCTGGGATGTCTTTGCTAATGATATTGAACGTCAATTACGATTTGCAGACGGTGATATTGAGCTTCTTGTGGATACTCCGGGCGGCGGGGTGTATGAAGGGTTCTCTATCTATAATGCCTTAAAAAATTATACAAAAGGCAAAATTAAGGTTATTGTAACCCTTGCTGCATCAATGGGCAGCTATATTATGCTTGCCGGCAAGTTACCCGGCAATGAGCTTCTTTTTGAGAAAAACGGTGTTGTTATGATACACAATCCGTCGGGGGTTGCCTGGGGTGATTACAGGGAAATTCAAAGTTATGGAATACTTCTGGAAAAACTGGCCAATCATTTTCGTAATAAATATGTTGAAGATACCGGCTTAAGTTATGACGAAATTAAAGACATGATGGATAACACAACCTATTTTGTAGGAAAAGATGAACTTTCCACATGGGGTAAAGTACTTGAAAATGATGAGAATAATGATGTAGTAACTGATGTCGATATATTAACAGCATCAGCCAAAGAACGTATTCAATCATTAAATGCAAAAATGACAAAAGAGTTTGTAAAAGCAGACCTTGATAAGGTTGCAAAAATGTTTGCGGCTCCAATAACAGCGTCAGATACACTGCAACGGACAAAAAATAATTGTATAACAAATCAACAACAGGAGGAAAGAATGGATTTAAACGAATTGAAAGCAAAGTATCCTGAAATTTATGCTCAGGTAAAAAATGAAGGATACAACGAAGGTTTGAAAGCGGGTTGCGATGCCGAACATAAAAGGGTTGAAGATCACCTGAGATTTTTTGACATTGCAAAAGATGAAGCAACTTCTGCAATAAAAGAAGGAAAAACTTTTGCGGATATGATGTCTGTTTATACGCATAAACAGGTTTGTGCAAATACTATTCAATCAATGCAGACACAATCTCCTGCAGCTCTTAATACTGATGACCCGACAAAGCCGGGCGATGAAGAGCCAGAAGATGCTGCAAAAAAAGCGGAAATTGAAACTGCATTACAGGCCCGCGGATTAATGGAGGTTAAATAATGATAACAGGAATTAATTGTGTATATACGGATGCAACATTGAGAATTGCAACAAAAGGGACAGTTCTGGCCGGTACAGTTCTTGGTGAAATTACGACAGGTAATGTACTGGTTCCATATCAATCAAGTGCTGAGGATGGGAGTGAAGTCCCATGCTATATTCTTGCAGCTGATGTAGAAAATACAACCGACTCAAGTTTAGATGTCAAAAATGCCAGAGTTATTGCATACGGTCAGGTTAATGCAAATGCTTTAATTTTAACAAAAAGCGGTGATACTGTCGATGCGATAAAGACTACGTTAAAGAACAATGGAATTTTAGTAATGAATGTTCAGGAAGGAATAGGTGAGTAAATGGCGATTGATTTGAATACATATTTTGCGGGCGGTTTTGAAAGAAGAAAAGCGGCTCCGCAATTTCTTACCAATTTATGTAAAGAAGTTTTGACCAATAAAGCTACTATAGAGTTAGATAGCCGTGTTGTAAAGTCATTATATTCAGTTGACTTGCCTCAATGTACGGGAGGCCGTTTCCATGACCTGTCCAGATATGAAAGTTTTAAATATAAAATCCCTCAATACAATGATTATACTGCGTTGACTGACAAGTGGTTTTTGGAAAGACCATTCGGAGCAATTCCTTATGGTGAAAGGGTGGCAGATGCTGTTGAAGAGGTTTCTAAAAACCAGGGTATTTTTTCTGATTTTCAGGCGAATTCAAAAAGTAAACAGGTGGCAGACGGTTTGTTAAACGGCGAACTTACACTACATAACGGTGATAAGATTAAGTTTAATAAAAAATCAACACATGATATTGCAGCTGCTAAAAAATACTCTGATACGTCCGCAAAAATTGTGGATGAATTAATGAATGGATGCCAGTTGATAGTTGATGATGGTAAAGTCGCTGATTGTGAGTTTCATTTTATTTCAAACGGTTCTGTCACAAATCCGATTTTATTAAATGATGAAGTTCAAAAACTTTCTAAACGACTGGATGGTATAGACAGGGTTGCAATAGGAATGCCTGTCGAAAAATCTCCCGGAGCTTCTTTGTCAGGTTGTTTAGCAGGGGACGGATTTACAATTTACATTTGGGGATTTAAAGGCGGGTTTACAATTCCTAAAGGATATAATTTTGCGGGTGAAGGTACTACTCAACGCTTTATTCCAAATGACAGAGCAATCTTGCTGCCTAAAAACCATGATCTGACTATGTTCTATGGTGGATTGGTGACCTGTCCGAATATGTCGCCTGATATGCAGGATATATTTAATTCAATTCAGATTATTAAAGCTAAAGAATACGCATATTGTTATCCTAAAGCAAGTGCAGGAATAACGACACTTGAACATGGTGTAAAAGCTGCACCTTTGTTTGTTCCAACAAATCCTGACGGTTATGTATCATATTCAAATCTTTTGTAGGTTTTTATGAATGGATTTGAAATGTTGGAAATTGATAAACAGACCATTGTTGATAATGGTCTGTTTTCTACAAAATGTATTTTATACAGTCCGGACGGTAAAATTCAGGGTCGTGGTTCAACTTTATCTGAAAATGATCCGGATTATGACAAAGATGATAAGCTAGGGTGTTTCGCTCCGTTTATCGGAATTGACATAAGTACGGATACCGGACTCGGAATTTTTGCGGACAGAGCAGAAGTAACAATTAACATGACCAGTGTAAAAATTGGTGTTGTTGATAAAGATTGGCTTATTGATATATATTTCCCTTCAATTAAAGAGTGGAAAAAATTTAAGTGTGAGCATGTTGCGATAGACAGAATGCTTGGAATTTATCTTATAAAACCGACTATTGCAAAAGATATTCCGGATATAACAAGTTTAAGAACAGGTAAATTTTAATGAAACCTATTTTTGAGGAATTGATTCCGCCGATGAAACAAACGTTTGCGGTTGATTTGATAGCGGAAATTATAAGCTCGGAACGGGATAACCAGATTAATATTGCCCGTAAAATGGGTAAGGATGAATGTTGGATTAAGAATTATGTTAACTTTGAAGTTAAAAATCATGAATTCCGCAGTCCGAATATCCATGAAATGGCTTGTATTTATATTTATTTTGACAGGTCTGACTATGATGGTACTCAAACTATGTCAAGGTTGCAATCTACAAATCAGCTTGTAATAGAAGCTTTTGCGTCAGGAGACAATGACTTGTTTGATGAACATTCTGTTAAGATGTCTGGTGATGCAATAGCGGATATAAGGCTGGATTATCTTATTGCTCAAATTAAGCAAATAATGATGAGTGAAGCCGCTGAGAATATCCGCATTAAAGCCGGAATATCTTCAACCATTTTAAAATCAGTGGAGAGGACTTTTTATCCGGAAAAAGAAAATATGGTTAAAAGTTCATTGTCACAAAAAATGATTTTTGAACTTGAATTCGATGAAAAAACAAAATATTTAACTGGAACACAAATAAAAGAACTATATATACAGAATCATATCCGTGATCAGCTGATTTCGGTTTTAATTACGGATTTATAAGGAGGATAATTAATGACTGTAAAATCTATTGCGTCCGATGCACGGGCATCGGCGACAGGTGTTGCCTTTTATCAGCGTGCACAGAATACCGGAGCATATTTACGTCCGGAAAGGCTGTTGTTTTTAGGCAACTATCAAACCGGCAAGACTATAGAACCGAATACGATTTATTCAGGTTCCGGGAATGCAGATGATGTCGGTGTAATGATGGGGTTCGGTTCACCATTACATCGAATGGCACTGAAAGCATTTCCGCAGGATAGAAGCGGTGCTAATGTTGAAACATATTTTTTACCTGTTCCGGAAATTGAAAGCGGAACAAAGCATAAAGTTAATTTGTCCGTAACCGGTAAACCAACTGTAAATTCAACATTATATTTTAGATATAAAGAACAGCTTTTTGAAGCTGCGGCTGATGTAGCGTCGAAAGTTGCGACAAATGCTCATAATAATCCGGCATTGGATCCCAAAGGAATAAAACTTAATGCGTTTAATTATGAAAATATACCTTTTACGCTTAAAAAAGATGCAGAGGTAAAGGATATTCTGACAGCGATTAAGTCGGCTCTTGATGAATATGTGGAGATACCTTTTACTGCTGTAGTTGATGATAAGGCATCTGCGACATCAGCAAAAATACAATCATCTGCAGCTGTTGATTGCACAACTTTGACTGAAGATGATTATTATGTAGCATATTCTGTTGATGGCGGTGAAAAACAGGAAGCTTCAGTAGGAACTGTTTCTGCAGAAACTGCTGAAGATGTAATAACAGCATTAAGCAGTCATTTAACAGGACTGACACTTACAGCAGAAAGCCCTGAAGCTGCAAGTTCTGCTTATATATTAACATCAAACACAAGCGGGGCTGCTTCCAAGATTGAAATTTTAACTCCGTCAACAGGAACGGACTTATTTGCAGCTCTAAATATTTCCGGTACAGCAAACGGCAGTTCGACTGTTGTATTAACTCTGGAATCAAAAGTTAAAGGGGAGTCTGCAAAATTTGAAATTGATGTTGTTAATTCTGAATACAAGCCGATTACAGCAGCAGATTACGGTGTTAGTTTTTCTGCTGCTGTTGTAAGTGAAGGGGCTGGGCTTGTAAAAATTGATGATTATCTTGAATTAATTACTGAAGAACTCGGTATTACAAGAGTATGTTCACAATTTAATGATGACAATTCTCTTGATGCAATGAGAGAATATTTTCAGGGATGGCGTACTGATACTAAGATTGCACAGTATGTAGCTTGCTATACAGCAAAAGAGTTTCCGGAAAACAAACTTGTGGAAGGTACTGTTGATATTGATTCCCTTGTTGAGTTTGGTAACAGCAGGCGGGATGATCAGATAAATATTCAAATTTTTGGTGATTACGGAAAATTAAGACCGTTAAAATGGGAATTGCGTGACAAGTTGTTGAAAGCAGGAATTCCGAATCTTGAACCGTTAGCTGACGGTGGGTATCAAGTAGGAGATTTATGTACATTCTATCATCCTCTTGGCAGTAAGAAAACGCTGTATATGTATGACAGAGATGTGTGCTGTCTTGGTAATATAGCATACAATTTGATGTATCCGTTTAAATATGATGACAACTGGAAATCGGTTATCGTTATTGGTGAAGATGATGTAACAACAAATCCGAAGGCTAAAAAAGTAAGTGCTTTCGTTGATAAAGTTAACAGTATTATAAGGGCACTGGGAACGGCGGCAATTCTTGCTAATGTTGAAAGTGCCATTGGTTATACAATCGGGGAAATTGACAATACTAATCCGGACAGAATAAACATTAATTCGTTCCCTGATTTATCCGGAGTAAATCGTATTGTTGATATTTGCAATATGGTTGGATTTAATTACGGAGGTTAATAAGTATGTCAGGATATTTAAAATCTATTACAATAGAAGGTTATAGCTTTGGGGTGCCGAATGACTGTGAGGTGAAAGTACATGTAGGCGGTGAACAGATAACGGAATATGTTACATTTGGGAACAACGAAACAAGGGCTGTGAAAAAAGTAGTTCCGGGACGGCTTGAAGGTTGTCAGGTTGATGCAAAAGAACTTAGTGTCCTTGAATCTTTCCTTGGAAAGGAAAATTTATCTATTCGAGTAGAAACTGATGATAAATCTTATACCTGTGAAGGAATGATTGTTGTTGAATCTTTGGGCATATCTACCAAAAACAATGTTACGGATGCTTTTGATATTGTATCAAACACAGGGAAATTGAAACATAGTTAAAAATATATGCTGAAACGGTTATTAACTGTTTCAGCTTTTTAAAAGGAGAGTGCAATGAAATTTGAAGAAAAAATGACTAAAGAGGATGCTGAAAAATATATTAATGAAATGGCAGATAAACTTGAAATTGATTTAATTGATTTTGGAGTAAGGGAAAAAACAGCTGAGGAAATAAAGCTATCGACCAATCTTATACAAGGTGTAATGGCCGGGTTAATTTATTATGACGAAGAAAAAAA
Organism: Candidatus Gastranaerophilales bacterium; assembly: GCA_944325075.1. GTDB lineage: Bacteria > Cyanobacteriota > Vampirovibrionia > Gastranaerophilales > Gastranaerophilaceae > UBA1221. The sequence goes on along the minus strand of CALUYU010000022.1, from coordinate 8,270 downwards.
ATGTCTTGTTCAAAAATTAACAAGAACTATTCGTTCCGGAGATTTTGAACGCAACGAACTGTATTACAAAAATAAGTTTAAGGTTCGGGATGCTAAAAAACTAAAAGAAGGCGGGTTTGATGCCTCGGTAAAAATGTTATCAAATGTTTGTGATGTTCCTGAGGCTATTATAAACGAAATGCATGGAACAAATCTTGAAATTGCTATGGCGTGTCTTGATTTTTTCTTGAAATAAGGCTGCCTAAAATATTGGCAATGGCAGACTTTTTGTGGCTTGAAAGATTTGATACATCAACTAATGTTGATAATATGCCGGCTTGTGAGGTACTTGAAAAAGCTCCTCTTGCCTACAAATACGAGAAAAAGAAAAATACTGTTCCGAAAGGCTAATTATGTCATTTTCTATATTTACAAAGTTCAAGGCTGTTGACGGGGTTACTCCTGCTTTTAAATCAATGATTGAAAAAGGAAACAGCTTTCAGCAACAGGCAGGACGAATTCAGGGTGCTTTTAACCGTGCCTTCCGTTTTATTGGTTCAGGGTTTAAAAGTTTAGGCAACGGTATTACTTCTGTTACAGATAAAATATTTACCGTTAAAAATGCTATTATGGCTGTGGTTGCGGGGCAGGTTGTACAACAGATTGCAGCATTAGGTAAAGCTTGGATAGATCTGGCATCGGATTTGACAGAAACACGCGGTAAAATTGATGTTGCATTTGGTTCAATGAGCAAGCAGGTTACTGAATGGGCAAAAACCTCAGTTAAAAGTATGGGGCTTGCCCAGCAGACCGCATTAGATAGTGCGGCTTTGTTTGGTGATATGGGAACTGGTATGGGGATGTCGCAGAAACGTGCAGCTGAAATGGCAATGTCTTTAACCCAACTCGGGGCTGATATGGCATCGTTTAAAAATATCTCTAATGATATTGCGACAACGGCTTTAAAATCTGTTTATACCGGTGAAACCGAGTCTTTGAAAAATCTTGGTGTTGTAATGACGCAAGCAAACCTTGAAGAATTTGCACGCAGCAAAGGATTACGAAAAAAGATAAAAGATATGAAAGAGGCTGAAAAAGTTGAACTCCGATATTTGTATGTAATGGATAGAACCAAAAATGCCCAGGGTGATTTTTTAAGAACAGGCGGCAATGCCGCAAACCAGATGCGTATGCACTCAGAAATGCTGAAAGAAATTCAGACAAACTGGGGAATGGTGATACTTCCTGAATATACAAAATTATTAACTAAAGCAAACCAGTTACTTGTTGATAATATGCCTGTTATCCAGAAATCGTTTGAAGATTTTTATAATATTCTGAAAAATTGTTATCACATGTTTGCGGGGCTTTATAATGTAATTCAGCAATTTGCCGGTTTTATTAAATCGAATTCCGACAAAATTATTGCGGCAATTAGCGGAATTGCGACAGTCGCAATTATAGCAAACTTTAATAATTTAGCGTGGGCTGTGTTAGGGCTTGCTATAAAATTTGGAACATTAACAACTTCAATATGGGCAAGTGTTGCAGCCATAGCTGCACAGACTGCAGCATTATTGATGAATCCGATGACCTGGGTGGCAGTTGCAATCGGTGCAGTGGTTGCAGGGCTTGTATTGCTTGCATTAAATTGGGATAAAGTAAAAGCGGCTACCCTTGATTTTGTACAAAAGGCAAAATCCTGGATTATGGATTTATGGCAAAAGATTGAACCTATTTTTAATAAGATTAAAGAGGCTGCGGAACTCGCATTTAGGTTTACTCCTGTCGGTGCTGTTGTAAATGTTACCCGAAATGTTATGGAAAAGAGGAAAAACTCAAATGATAAAAAGGTTCCGGGCTTTGCTTCCGGAACGAATTATTTTTCCGGCGGGCTGGCACTTGTTGGGGAACGCGGGCCTGAAATTGTTCAACTTCCTGCAGCGACAAAGGTTTATAACAATAACAGGACTGTCAGAATTCTTGAACAGATGTCGCGTCCGAGAAACGATAATGTTATCGATTTTGAAAAGTATCTGAATAAACGTTACGAAATTGAAAGCCCGCATAAGTCAAATGAAAATAGCGGAGTGTTGGAAATAGAACTAATTGCTCCGGAAGGATATGATGCAAAAGTTGTTAATGCCAAAACCGTTGACGGCAGGGTATTTAAAGTTAAATTAAAAGGTAAGCGGAAGCAATAATGAGTTATTCAGACAGACAAAAACAGGTTATTTGGACATCCCCGTCCGGTAAAAAATTTATTTTACAAACTGACGGAAAAATAAAATATTCCAGAAAACGTAAGGGAGAGGTTAAAAATAATCCTACACGCAGTTATGGAAAGAATAACAACAAAACGTCATATAAAACAGTTAATATGTCTGATGATACTTTTCAGGACATGGGGGTATCCGGTCGTGATTTTTCATTAAAGTTATACTTCTTTGGCGATAATCATGACATTGATGCCGATAATTTTGAAGCTGCTTACTGTGAGCATGGTAAAAGTAAACTGCAGCTGTCATACGGTAATATAATGATCGTCCAGGCTCTTGATATTGATTTTGAGCAGGATACTGTTGAAAAGCTCTCACATACGGAAGTAAATATATCGTTCCATCAGTGCAGCGGCACTGTGTATCCGACGGCCAAAGTAACAAAAACAACATCATTAACAAAGAATATAAATCAAATGCAGGAAACATTATCCGAAAGTTTTGCAGAAACTGTTGCGGTGATTGAGGATAAACAAAGTTTTGCCGACAGGTGGGGGTCTAATCTTGATAAACTGGCAGAAAAATTCAACGATATTCAAAATTCTGACTTTATCGGGATTTTACAGGATATAAAGTCACAAAACATCTTGAATAATCCGCTTGTAATGTCAACACAGCTTGGAATACTGTTAAAAAAAGGGCTTTTGACTTATGATAACGTTTCGGATGTGATTACGTCAATATCTGATATTATTTCAGGTTTACTGCCGTCATCTTCAGAAAATGTGACAAAATCTGAATATACAGCTGATGATTTGTTTTTGAAATCAACAATTATGACAGGCTGTGATGTTATTAACAGCAGTGACTTTGAGTTAAGAAAAGATGCCGTTCTTGCTGCAGAAAATATTCAGGAAATAAATGATAACTATATTGTACAGTCTCAGGATATAGAAGAAATTATCAATAAAAATCTTGAAGATACAATAATCACCGAAGTTGATACAACAGAAATAGTAAACCAAACAATAGGTTCTATTATTGATAAGAGTGATGACTTAAAAGTAGAAAAGACATTATTTTTAAAAGAGCATTCCAATCCTTTAATGGTGGCGTTTGAAAATTATCCGGATATGTTTAAATCTGATCCGGAAGCGGCGATTGATTATGTAAACCGTACAAATAATTTATCGGGAGATGAATTTTTCTTTTTGGAAAAAGGCCGAAAGATTGTAATCTATGTTTAAAAAAATCTACAAGGGTAATATTGACTATGATAATATCTCGCGTAAACTTTACGGCGTGCCTGATAAAGCAGGCGATTTATCTAAGATTAATAATAATACTGACGGGTATATTATTGTACCTGCAGATGATGATTTGCCCGCTGATGGTGAAGGTGTTCGCTGTAATATTGATGGTACTGTTTACCACCGTTTTTATTATTACCTTTTAATTAATATGCTGGGAGCTGTGAAAGGGGTTATTCTGGATTTTGACTCTAATCCGGAGGAATTTTCTTTTAAAAGAGGTCAGAGTGTTTCTGTATATGATAATGACGGGTTATTCTTGAACGGGTATATTGCTGATATCCGGCCGGAAGTGACAAATGCAGGGATTAAGACCTGTCTATATATAATGTCATCAGCCGGCATTTTACTTGAAACAGTTGTTCCGGAGCCGCTGAATTCATCTTATTTAAGTATAAAATCAATAATACAAACAATATGTGATTATTTTGGTATTCAGGTAGAATTTGAAAATAATCCGAATTTGGATTATGTATCCCAGACTGAAATCGGTAACAGTTATGCAGCAAGAGAGGATGAAACCTGTTGGGAATACATAACAAGACTGGCTTCTTCAAGAGGATTTATTGTTGATGATGACGGAACAAAATTATATGTAGGGACTGTGCAGGATACGTCTGCAAAGATGTCGTTTCTGGAGGGTGAAACTGTAGGGGTTACTGATTGGAATGCTGAATTTTCAACTGATGAGCTTGCAAGGTATTATGTAGCACAAACACAGTATCCGGAGCCTGCTCAGGCAGTTGTGGAAATTCCGTACGATTTGCCGATAACCAAACGAATATTTGCAGATGACACCTATTCCGGCAGTATCAGTGATTTTGCAAACTGGTATGCGTGCCGTTCGATAGGGGATGCAATAAAGGTCAGATTAAGTGTTAATGACTTCTTTAACCTCAAGAAGGGCGATTTTGTTTATCTTCAATCGCCGTCTTGCTATATCTTTGATGAAACAAAAATGATTGTAGAAGAATTTGAACAGGATGGAGATAAGGGGAATTCAATTATTTTAACACTTCCTTGTGCTTATACAGGAATTATTCCGGAGAGTTTGCCATTATGCTAAAAATTGCGAAAATACTAGATAAAACGATATCTGGAGTTATCAGAAAATTTAAGACAACTCCTTACGGTTCTGATGCGGTTTATATGGAACAATACCATGGCGGCGGTGATGATTATAACCCGCCGGAACAGATTAAGGCTTTATCATCTAATGTCGGAAGTAATCCCAGAGACGGCGTTTTGTTTCTTTTTCGGGATAATATTGAAAGAAAATCGGAACCGGGGGAAAAAAGATTTTATTCAACTGATACAAGCGGAATAAAGGTTGCTGCTGAAATTCATTTAAAAAATAACGGTGATGTTGTAATTGTTCCGACAGGTAAAATTTTGACATCCGGAACCTGGGAACATAATGGAGAGCTGAAAGTTTCCGGAACGGTTACGGGTGCAGTCATTGTTGCAGAAAACGGTGCAAGCGGCACTTATTCAAATTCAGTCACAACGGAAAGCGGTATTGTGACCGGAGGTGCGTAATTGGATATTTTAATGATAGAAAACGGCGACGGAGGGGAGCTGGATATAAGTTCTGACGGTGACCTTATTTTAAATTGCACATTATATAATGCTGTTTATTTAAGCCTTTTTGGCGGAAAAGCTTTTTACGATGTCCTTGATAATGATACGTTTGATATTGAGAATGATGACGTTGAAGCCGAATTCAATAAGCCGGCCACTCCTGATAATTTAAAAAATCTTGGTGCAATAATTGCGTCGAAACTGGATTGGATGGTAAATTCAGGGTTAATAAGCAGTGTTGATGCCTCAGCTGTATCAGGAGGAAATAAGACTACTGAAGTTGTTCTTACGATAACACAGCCTGACGGTTCGGTTGAACGATACGCACTGGTATGGGACAGCGAAAAGTCGGAATTGAAACGTTTTGGAGAGATTTATGGCAGGGTATAAAAAGAAAACCTTAAAAGAGATACAGTCAGATATTATAAGCGATTATACAACGAGAATACAAAAAGAAACCGGAGTTAAAGCTCCGCTGCTGCCTAAATCTGTTGTGCGTTCTCTTGCCTGGGCTGTTGCTGGCGTTGCGTCAATGTATCAAAATTATTTGGCCTGGGTATATTTGCAGATATTACCTCAAACTTGTTCATTACCGGTTTTGAAGATGTGGGGCAGTCTATTTGGTGTAGAGTATAAGACCGGAACCAAGACAACGCTGCAGATTGAGCTTAGTAATGTCACAGCATCGTCAATAATAGCCGGCACGTTATGGAAAAGTACAAAAAACGGAGTTGTGTATGCATCTTTGTCAACCGGGGTACCGATTGACGGTGCCGTGACTTTAAGCGTCGAAGCAAAAACCTCCGGGCCGATTGGAAATTTAAATCCCGGGGATGAGCTCGATATTACAAACCCTTTTGAAGGTGTTCCTGATAAAGCAATCGTAAAATCTGTACTGGTTACAGGCAGCAATGATGAGGATGTTGAGGATTGCAGAACCCGTGTTTTAATGGCATTTAAACGTAAAGCACAGGGCGGCAGTATTGTTGATTATTATTTATGGTCAACGGAGGTTGCGGGTATTTCCGATGCATTTCCTTATGTATTAGAATCAGGTACGATTGTTGTTTATTTGGTTGCGTTGGGCAGTGGTAAAAATAGGACTCCGTCGGGTAATGTAACACCGAACCCATTTCCGGAATGGGACAATGGTAACATGAAAACAATATCCGGCTCTGGTTTAATGTATCAGGTTGCTATGGCGATTAACGGAACTGAAGATATGAAAAATACAAGACGCCCGGCCGGTGCTGTTGTTGAGTTGAGAAAGCCTGTTTATACCGGATACAGAGTTGAAATAACGGAATTAAGTCCGGCTACGAATGATATTAATTCAAAAATAAAGACTGCGATTGTTTCATATCTGGATACCAAAAAACCTAATGTTATGGCGTTAGGTTATACAAAGCAGGATGCGACAATTAATGCAAGTAAACTAAATGCTGCAGTGCAAAATGCAATAGATGCAGATGGCGGCACTTACAATTCGTTTGTATTAAAAAACTCAAGCGGTGAGGTTATAAATGAAGATATTCTTGGTATTGGGTGTCTTGCATGTATTGAAAAATTAAAAATAAACGGTGTTGATATAGTATTATGATTTTTCAGAGTTTTAAAAGTCTTCTCGGGAACGGTCGGGCGTGGCGTCTTGTTAATTATAATATCAAAGCATTGGTTCAGGCATTAATCAAACCTTTTGAGGATATACGGCGTTCGGCTTACAGGATTGTTTATGCTCCGTTTTTGACTTCAAACCATTATGCTACGGAAGAAGAGCAGCTTGCAGATGTTGAAAATTATGAAAAACTTTTTGACATAGAAGTAATTTCAGATATATTGAAAGAACGTCAGGCGAATGCGGAGGTTCAGTGGTCTTTACGCGGCGGCCAGGGGTTTGGATATATTGAACAGGTAATGGCACGTGCCGGGATACAGGTCAAAGTAGTAGAGAATATACCTATGAAAGACCTCACTTATCTTGGTACTTTTGAATACGGTTATACGGAATATGGCCAGACCGTAAATGATGTAAAGGTTCAATACGGGGCGTCCGGATACAAACTAATTTGTAACGGAGCGTTGTACTACGGAAACAGTTATGATGATCCAGCAAAAATTACCCGTTGGGATAAGGTCTTGATTATCACTGTTATTAATCCGATGACATACGGCCAGTATAAAATTTTTATGGATTTACTTTTAAAGACCAGACCTGCAGAATATGTATGTCTTTGTAAGATTACTTTGTATTAGAGGAAATTTATGAAAAAATTATGTGATTATGAAAAAACTCAGTCTGCTACAGTTGATTTGCCTTTTGGAGCGTTTAAAAATGAAAGTTCACCGGGACAGCAAGACGGAACGGCAATAGTCGCGGAACATATTCAGGATATAGCTTATTGTCTTTATCAGGTTCTTCAGCTTGCCGGAGTGACTCCGAATAGTGAATTGGAGGACGGAAATAACAAAACACAGTTTATTAGTGCACTGACAAATATAGGAATATTGAAACATTCCGATAAGGTGGCTTATAACGCCTCTGTGTTTGTGTGGACAATAAACGGCAGTGATTTTATCTTATATCGTTCAAATAAAGCACTAAACAGTGATGATTTGTCTGATACGGAATCATGGACAAAAATATTGACCATTGATAACCGGAATAAAATAAATTTTCATGTGCAGACAAATATTTCCGGAGGTTCCGGAAGCAGTATGCCTGTATTCTGTTTTAATTCCGGGCCTGTTGATGAAAACGGAGAGCCTGCTTTAGTAACGCTTTCGGGTAATACTTTAACCCAGCATTCACCAGCTGTATGTACAACAGCAGACGGCGAAACATATACGATAAATGAAGATATTTCACTTGATATATCGCAGTTATCTGCAGGAGATTACAATCTATTTTATAATCCAGATACAGAGGGTTTGGAGATATATAATAATAAAATTTATATCCAAAAAGCAGAACCTTCTGACATGCAGATAAATGATGTCTGGGTTGATGTAAGTGTAATGCCTTATAAAGCTAAAATAAAAACTTCCGAAGAAGTTTTGGCTGATTGTAAACTGGTCGCAAATGCAGTCATATCAATATTTTTAGACGGGGGGGGGGGTAACTCTTAAAAGGCTTCCTTACCACGTTTTGAGAGTCAAAGAAAAATAGCAAACCAAAAAACAC
>CALUYU010000021.1 GCA_944325075.1 Candidatus Gastranaerophilales bacterium | reverse complement strand
GTCCGAGGTCAAATACCGAGGAAGTTCGTCCATTTCTCTAACAATTTCTTCAACAAGCCACCTGCTTGTCATAAGGTTTGAGGCTCGAATATAAATCCCGTCATACTTGCAGGCTAACCAAAGTGCTGTTTGAGATTTTCCAAGCCCCGGCTCGCCATATATAAGTCCCATTTTAGGAATGTTTTTGGGTTTGCTTTTCAGGGCTTCAACTAAGCCTATAAAATTCCTTACATTTCGAGTTTTTATAAAGATTTTTTTCATTTTATCCTTTCTTGGTTGCTCGCAATAAACGGGTACGGCTTCGCCTTAGCCCCACTGCTTGCAATCCGCTATTCATATAACAGTTTATACTCCTTTGTTTGTTTAAATTTTGCAATCCAAGTGTCGCTTGGCTTATGTTTTATCAAATATTCATACTTTTCTGAGTTGTTTTTGAAAATTGGGAGAGACTTTTCTCCTTTGTTTATTTTTTGAACACCATTTGAATGAGGCTTGAACTCTTTTTGAAAATTGTTAGAATTTTCAAGTTCTTCTTGGTTCGACCTTGCTTCAATCAGTTTTATTTCATCATTAGTCAATAATTTTTTAACCGAGTTTATCGTTTTTCGTTTCAGTTTTTGTTGTTTTTGGATTTTTTGTTTGTAATCCTCTAAATCCTCAACCGTTCCTAAAATCTTTGCCATCGGGTGGGTTTCGGTTACTCGCTCTGCTGTGCATAAGTATTCACCTTTCGGGGTAAAAACTTTCACATTAGTTAGATCAAATAGGTTGTATTTTATTAAAACTTTTCCTCTCAACCCGTATAGTCTTTCGTCAAAATAGTCGCAGTTTAAGAACCTTATGCCGTTTCGCTGAATTGTTTTAACTTCAGTTGCCAGCATCAAGTCGTCAAGCAAACTTTTATCAATATTTTGTTTATTTCGATTTTCCAAAACCTCTGCGATTGTCATATTCGGTGCATTTGTGCAGGGTTGAGAGTTCTTGAACTTAAGCCACATATCAATCATTTTGATTGTTTCTTCTATTGTGGGAATATAATCATTATGCAGGTTGGAGTGGAATTTTTCGTTTCGTTTTAAGTATGCGGGTTTGTTGATAATTGATGAGCCGACATAGCTTGGCATTAGTTTTTCAAATCCTTCTTGAAATTCTTTAAAGAACCTCTCAATAACCTTTGACCTTGCGTTATATGGCCTTGCAAATACCGTTTCAATCCCGAGTTTTGCATAGAGTCCATAAAAGCCTAATTCTCCAAATCCTTTTTCATCTGTAAAATACTTTGCTCTAAATGCTCTGCCGTTATCTTGATAGACAATTTTCGGTATCATATCAAGGTTTATTATTGCGTTTCTTAGTGCACTTGCAATACATTGGGTATTTTCTTCAAGCATAATTTCATACCCGACCAGTGCTGTTGATTTCCAGTCCAAAAATCCGACTAAAGTTGCTCTACAAGGCTTGCCCGTAAACGGATTAATCACTTGAAACGCCAGTTTATGCCCGTCTGCGACTAAAATATCCCCGACATCAAGCAGGCTAGCATCTCGTTTAATATAAGGCTCGACCTTGTCAGAAAGTGCCTTTTCTCCGTCTCGAGCAAGTACCCATTTGTCGTAATTATTGTCCTTAAACCATTTTGCATAGCGTCTAAATGTAATATCTGCAGGGATAAAACTTTGACCTTGCTCTTTGAGCTTGTATTTTGTAAGTGCGATTGCTTTGCCGATACAAATTCTATTCGGGTGCAGGAGCAATCCCATAAGTATTTTGATTTCTTCATCTGTTAGACATGTTCTGTATTCATTCACAGAAACGTATTTGTAATTAGGAATTAATCTTGTGTAATCCTCTGTCCCGTCTAAACTGGCTTTCCAACGATGCAGGCTTCCTCGTGAGATTTTACCTAAAACACTGAAAAGGTAGGAATTTGAGCTGTTATGTAGTTTGACAAAATCATAGTCCGCCTGAAGTTTGTTAACAGCTTTACGGCGAAACTCTTGCCATTTGCGGATTAAATCAAGTTTTGCAAGAGCGTTTTGTTTTGCCTTCTCCGGGGTGTATTTGATTGTCTCAACTTGGTTTTCCATTGTCTCAAAATCCTTGTAATGCTTTGTGCAACACATTCATCACTCGTTTTGAGACAGAAGTCAAGTGGGGAGAATAATATTAGAGATATTTCTATACCATTTTTAACTATTTATTTTATTAGTAATATTAAAAATATCTTGTAAATATCCATTGTTGACAAGTTTTTCATACAGTCTTTTTTCTATAAAATAAGGATAATTATTACTTTCAATCATATATGGAGTAACTTGTAAAGAAACTTTATTATTTGATAAAATATCCCATACCCACCAAGTAGCACCCAAATCAGGAAAAATAATAAATATATTACGAAATACCTTTGTATCAATATATTTAGACTTTATGTACTTAAAAAAAAGTTCTCTTTTATGATTAGTAAAACAATGTGTATATGAACCATATTTATCAGAAACCCAATCAAATTGTTCAATTAAACATAAAACACATAAATGGACATTGGATAATGAATACTGTTTTTTTGATTTTTCTTCTATTTGTTCTTTAATGTAACAAATTAAATCATCCTCTGAATTGTTAGTTGTGTAAGTAATAGTTCTTAGTTTATTAATAAAGTTATTTTTATTATTTTTCTTACATTTATCAGAAGCAAGTGTAAATTCTAATGGAATATTATTGAAAATATAATCAGGTTCTTTAAGTTCAGGATTCCCTTTTTGCCATATTCCATCACCTAAAACACTTTTCATGACAAGTTTAATAAATTTTTCATTTATCTCTTTATTAAAAAAATTTTTAGGTAAAAAAGTAAGTACTTCAAATGTTGGAGGCGTTAATTCTTTTTTCATATTTAAAGTTTAAAGTAAAAGATAAACCTTTTCAAATTAAAAAGAACGTTGATAGATTAAAAAAAATAATATTTTTAATCACGCCATTTAAGAAATAATAATACCTTTTCACAAACAAAATCTCTATCTCAAAGATGTTTTTGATAATCTCAATTTGCAAGCAAAAATAAAATTGCACTTTTTTGCACTTTATTGCACTGGGCTTATCTTTAAACACCTTGCCGATTTTAGCCTAATGTAGTTTTAGAAATTTGCAAATGAAGTGCAAAAGAGTGCAAGAAAAGAGTACTTGAGTGCAAAAAATGTCCCATACATCTCAATACTAAAAAACAGCCTCAATCGTGCTGTCTGTTTGATTTTTTATTAAATTTTTCTCTGTCTCAATGTCCCAGAAACCTATTACTATTAGCCCCAGAAACCTATTAACAAACCTTTCGGTTTGTGTGGTTCTCGTTTACACATTACAACTCAAAATAAAAGAGAGGCTAAGGAAAACCTTACCTCTCTTTTATATGGGCCGCAGTGGACTCGAACCACCGACCTCACCCTTATCAGGGGTGCGCTCTAACCACCTGAGCTAGCAGCCCGCAATTATTAATTTTATTTTACTATAAAAATGTGCGAAACAATATTGTTTTTGTTGCGGTGCCTTATCAGGTCCTCTCACAAAAACGATATATAATCGTTTTTGTTCGGCAGAGTGCTCTAACCACCTGAGCTAGCAGCCCGCAATTATTAATTTTATTTTACTATAAAAATGTGCGAAACAATATTGTTTTTGTTGCGGTGCCTTATCAGGTCCTCTCACAAAAACGATATATAATCGTTTTTGTTCGGCAGAGTGCTCTAACCACCTGAGCTAGCAGCCCGCAATTATTAATTTTATTTTACTATAAAAATGTGCGAAATAATATTGTTTTTGCTGCGGAACCCTACCAATACTCTAAAAAACTTAATTGTTTTTATTTGGCCGAATATGCTAACTATTTAAGCCAGCTAATTACTAAGGTTCAAACAATCATTTACTTGTCGTTTGCCCGCATGTTCTAATCTACTATAAACATTTTTTAAAATCAAGCACTTTTATTTTTTTATATTTTTGATATTCATATTTACAAAAAACGCCTGAACTTTTCAGGCGTTTTAATTTAACTATAGTTAATACTATCTCCCAAATCTCGGTAGCATTTTCTTATACGGGGTTATGTTTGTGAAAATCCTTCCTCATGGTATTTGATTAGTCTCGCTAAATACCATTGTTTCGCTTGCAAGTTTTCTATATTATTTTTTATCTGTTCTAATTCTCCTAATAATACACTTAAGTCTTTTCTCTGTGGTACCGGAGGCTCTTCTTGTACTTCAGGATTTTTCTCCAGCCAACCGGGGGAAAAACACCCGCTTTCAAATATATCGTTCATATCCATAATCATCAGCCCTCAATTTTTTAGTCCTTTTGTGTTATAAATGAATGGAATAAATCTACCAGATCAAATTTTCCATACTTGAACGGCATTGGTTTTTCTTCATATTCGCTATCAGTAATTCTCTGCAAATCACGCATTTGTTTGTAACTCATTGAATTGAAATCAAAACTTGTCATTTCTGCGTAATCTACCATCATTTCATCAGTATCAAGAATTTTTTTTTCTTTCATAACACACTCCTTTTAAGATCTAAGTACATTTTTTTTGTCGGATTGGTGCTTTCAATTCTTTAAGTTTTAATTGCTATTTGTTACATAATTTTACATAATATGTTTGAGAAGTTTTGTGATAAGAAGTACAATGTACTAAGTTGCATATCAAAAATATTCTATCTTTGGGACTTGCCCAACTTACTTTTTTCTTTAGCCGAAAGAAAAAAGTAAGCAAAAAAGAAAACGGTATGAGTCGAGAGATTTGATTTACCCTTTAGGGACTAAAAATGAATTTTCTTTAGCGGAAAGCGGATTTTCGGAAGGGTGAATAAAGTTTATGTAGGTTGGGGTTTCACCCCAACAACATAAACAATTCCCATTGCGTCCTGGACAGCGCAGCGTCATGTAAGAGGGGACTTAGTCCCCGCGTTTACGTTAGCAGAGGTTCTAATAACCCTAGGCATAATCGGAGTTATTGCTGCTATGACTCTGCCAAATCTGATTACAAATTATCAAAAGCAAGAAACTGTTGCCAGACTTAAAAAAGCATATACGATTCTATATCAGGCTTATAGGCAATCTGTAAATGATGACGGCTGTTGCATAACTTGTGGTGGACCGAATGGGAGTGGGTTTTGGAACTACCCAAGACTTTGGTTTGAACAAAAATGGAAACCATACTTAAAAATAGCAAAAATTTGTAAGACGTATAAGGACTGTGGTTATAAGTCAGATACGCCATTTAAATATGCTAACGGCGATAAATTTACGGAGTTTAAGATTGGTGATTCTGGTAGTATTAGCTTTTCAAACTGTTATACAACTTTTATAACCCCGGATGGAATGGTATTTGCGATAGGAACTTGCCATCCTATCCAGGGCTGGCCTAGCAATACTTTGTCTTTCTCTTATGATATTAAGATTGATATAAATGGTTCAAAGGGTCCAAATCAAGTAGGTAGAGATTTCTTTAGTTTTGCTGTCACGGATGTATTTGGAGAGTCCAACCGCGTTGCCATTATTGATACTTCTTACGGATGTAACAAGGGGAGCCACTCGACTGACGCTCCTTACTATTGTTTTTTCAAAATAATACAAGATGGTTGGAGAATTAAGGACGATTATCTATGGTAACCTCTTTCAGCTCCAATTTTAATATTCGTTCAAATAACAGTATAGACTGAAAACATGAATTTGATAAAGTAACTAAAATTTTTAAGATGTTGAAATAAGTTTAGGATAACAAAAATTTAGGATTATATAATATTCTATTAAGCAAGCCCCCGGGAACCCCGAGGGCCTTTGAGTTATATTAGAAATTTTCCGTTTTCATAAATAAGGATTCCATCTGCATAAATTTGTCCGCCCTTTTGATTACCATCATCGGACTCTCCAGGTTTCCCGCCGGTGCTGGACGTTGTGCACTTCATATTTTTTATCAGATCCCAATGAAGTCCTGAGACATTTTTCCCCCCGGTTTCAGGATATGAGGCGCCGATAGCCATGTGTATTGCGCCGCCGATTTTTTCATCAAAAAGTATGTTCCCTGTGATATCCTGAATTTCGTTATTTGTTCCTATTGCAATTTCTCCAATTCCGCGTGAACCTTCATCCATATCTAGCATTGCATTAAGATAATCTTCCCCTTTGTCCGCTTTTGCTTTTATAACTTTTCCGTTTTCTATCCACAGATGAACACCTTGGGCTTCATTTCCCCTGTATATTTGTGGAAAATCAAAATATATTTCTCCGTTTATCCCGTCCTCTACCGGCGAGGTAAAAACTTCTCCGTCCGGATAGTTATTTTTTCCTGAACAGCTTATCCATTTACGGCCTTCTACATTAAAGCTTATATCAGTTTTTTCACCTTTAATTCGTAATGTTTTTACTCCATTCAGATAATTTGCCCATTTAGTCTGCTTTTCATCAAGTTCTTTGAGTTTTGCAACCGGATCATCCAAATCCAGATAGCAGGATTTAAATAAAAATTCTGAATATTCATCAAAAGACATTTTTGCTTCCTGCGCAAGCGCGTGAGTCGGAACGTCAGCTATAACCCAGCTTGCGCTCCCTTCCGCCGAACGTTTCATAAGTAGTTCGGAAAGAGGTTTTGTCGCTTTTCCGCGTCTTGCAAGTTTCTGAATATCTGCTTTTGCCAGATTTTTAGTGTTCATCGGGCCGCCTATTGAGATGAATTTATCAACTGTTTCATACTCAAGTTTTGTTATTTTGTCAACATAATCAAGTTGTTCATCAGACGCATACTTTAGAAAAATATCTGAAAAATCTTCAAAAGATGTTCTCAAAACTGGATGGCCGCCGCGTTCTAATACTCGTTTGTAAACAGCTTTTACAAGATCTTTTGTATAAATGCTTGTGCCTCTTATCTGTACAACATCGCCTTTTTCTACATTTGTTGAATAATCAACAAGAACTTTTGCGTATTTGTCCCAAATTGTTTCCATAATTTTATTTCCTTTCTACAAAAAAAAATAGCCGGTAAGTTTTACCGACTATATTTTATTTAAAATTTATATTATTTTCTTCCACTGGCGGGAGGAATTTATTCTTCACTTTCGAGTGACTCATGGCCTGATTTGTGTGTTTTTAACAAAACCCCTCTTTTAGAAGTTTTAACAAATTCTATCATTTTTTCTATATATTCATTTGTTGGAATTTCTGCTTTTATTTTTTCAATTGCCTGGGTTGTATTGTATTCTTCAGAAATCAAAAGTTTAAATGCGTGGTTCATGTTATTTCTGATTTCCTGAGATACTCCGCGGCGTTTAAGTGCAACAACATTCAATCCGCGCGGAACAGGAGGACGGCCTTCTCCTTTTGAATAAGGAAGGATATCCTGACGTGATGCGGAAAATCCGCTTATTATTGCCATATCTCCAATTCTTATATTCTGGTGGAACACGCTCATTCCGCCGACAAATGCTCCGAAACCGACATGGACATGGCCTCCAAGGGTTACAAGATTTGCCAGAATTACCTGATCTTCAAGTACACAGTTGTGTGCAACGTGAGAACCAACCATTAAAAGGCATTTGTTACCTATTTTAGTGGTAAAATCTCCGCAGGCTGCTCCTCTATGGATAGTTACATTCTCTTTAATAATTGTATCGTCGCCAATAACAACTTTTGTTGGCTCGCCTTTGTATCCAAGATCCTGAGGTTCTGAACCAATTGTTGCAAAAGGAGAGATTGTGCATCTTTCACCTATTTCGGCATATTCAATGTATGCGTTTGCAATTACTCTTGTTTTACTTCCAATTGTTACGTTTTCACCTATTACTACATAAGGCCCTATAATTGCATCTTCTGCTATTTTTGCCGAAGGATGAATTATTGCTGTTTTGTCAATCATTTTTATCTCCTCTTATATGTAACGATAGTTTAATTATATTATAAAATTTTTTTGCGCTCAAAATATTAATATAATTTTAATAACCGGTTTAACAGCTGCATTTTAAGATTTGTAAATTTTTATATGAAAATTTTTTTTTATTATTTTATAATTTTTGTATGATTAGCCAAGTAGGAATTTCTTCACCGGAAAAACAAAATTATCCGCGCAAAAGTAAGGCGCGTTATTTAAATATTAAGTACTCCGGATATGCAGCATTGACCTTAGGGTCTGTGTGCGGGATTACCGGGTTAAGGAAAGTAAGATTTCCGTATAAAATGAAGGTTCATAAATACAGTGCTTATCTTGCAGGAATTAGTTCATTCTGGCACCTTGGCGCTATTAAACAATGGGATAAAATTTTTAGTAAAAATAATGATTAAGTAATCATTTAATGAAAAAAGTTATTTATAAACTATTGTTTTATGTAAATAATAATATTGTAGTGGAAGAGAAATATGAGTAGTAATGTTGATGAAATAGAATGGCGCCCCACCATTAATCCATGGTTAATGGTTACGCCTATAATGCTTGCAGTTTTTATGTTTGTTTTGGACGAAACAATATCAAATGTTGCGCTTACGTATATTGCGGGGTCGATGTCTGTAAGCTTAAATGAGTCAACGTGGGTATTGACCAGTTATTTGACAGCGAGCGGTATTGCAATTCCGCTGGTAACATTTATGACAAAACTTTTGGGTAGGAAAAATTATTTCATAATTTGCCTTATCATTTTCACAATATCATCTTTTCTGTGCGCAATATCAAAATCAATGATAGCGATAGTACTTGCACGATTTCTTCAAGGGCTTGGCGGCGGCGGACTTTTACCAATGGGGCAGTCCATAATGCTTGAAAGTTTTCCAAAGAAAGATCGTGCAAAATCTATGGCAATTTTTGGTATTGTTGTAATATTTGCACCTTTGATCGGGCCGGTTCTTGGTGGATGGATTACTGAAAACTGGTCTTGGCCCTGGATATATTTAATAAATATTCCATTAGGTTTTCTTTGTGTTTTCTTATCGAAACAACTTCTTGAAGATCCGCCTTATGCTAAAAGACACAAGGAAGGTTTAAAATTTGATTACTTAGGAATGATATTTTTGACAGTATTTTTAGTCTGCCTACAAATTGTTCTTGATAAGGGAAATGATGCAGATTGGTTTGGAGCTGCATGGATTTGCTGGCTGACTGCTATTGCTGTTATTTTTGCAATTTTATTTTTTATATCTCAGTTAGTGAATAAGGATTCTCTTATTGATTTAAGTGTATTAAAGGATAGGACATATTTTTTCGGAACCCTTGTTCAGGTAATTTTAATGGGTGTATTCCTGGCTTCTGCGGCACTGCTGCCATCCATGCTGCAAAACCTTTTAGGTTATACAGCGTATTTAAGCGGTCTATCAATGGGATCAAGGGGGATAGGAAGTTTTATTGGAGTTGCCTTGTATTTAACTCTTTCCAGAAAAATCGGTGACAGACGTATTGCAACAATTGGGTTAATACTTCTTGGTATGGGAAGTGTATTTTTTGGAGATATTAACCTTCAAATTAACTTAACTACAATTGCACTGCCTAATATTTTATATGGTTCAGGATTATTCCTGGCTTTAACGCCATTAATACCGCTTTCTTGTTCAACAATTAAGAATGAGGCGATGACAAATGCTACCGGGTTTCAAAATCTTGTAAAAAATATCGGCGGGGCAATAGGAACATCTGTAGCAACAACAATGGTATCAAGGTTTTCCCAGGTACATCAGATGATGCTTACAAGACATTTGAACTTTACAAACGACACTTTTGTCCAGCAGGTTGGAGCGTTAACCGGAACGTTTTCCGGATTGACCGATTTTTTAACCGCGGACGGAATGGCGCAGAGACAAATTTATAATCAGCTTGTTCAACAATCACACTTGTGGGGATATATTGATACTTTCAGGTGGTTTGCGCTTGCAACATTCTTATTAATTCCTTTGCTGATATTTATTAAAAAGCCTAAAGCCGCAAATTAAGCAAAAAAGAAAGCATAATGAGTCGTGAGGCTTGATTTACCCTTTAGGGACTTAAAACGAATTTTCGTTAACGGAAAGCGGATTTTCGGAAGGGTGAACAAAGTTGATGTAGGTTGGGGTTTCTACCCCAACAAAAATAATGAAATTCAAAAAAAAACAACCAACTGTCATCCTGAACTTGCAGCTCCTCTTGTTGCCGACGAAAAGGAGGCTTACAAGGGAGGGTGCTCGCAGAGTATTTCAGGATCTAGCCGCTGTTAAAAATGCTCGACCATCTGCACACGAAAAACTAATGTTGGGCTGAAAGCCCAACCTACTAACTACATACCTTTAAAAAATTCTTCAAGGCTGATGTCTAAAGCATAAATAAGTTTATATACATTTGCAAGTTTTGTATTTCTTTCTCCACGTTCGACCATACCTATAAAATTTGGGGACATATCAACTTTTTCGGCAAGTTCGGCCTGCGTAAGCTTTGCTTTTGTCCTAACTTGTTTTAATCTTTGTCCAAATGTATAAAGTATTTCTTTTTCATTCATTAATAAATTATCAATTTATTTTGTTACAAAATAAACAAACTCAGCGTGTTATTTTCTTGTTTTTATGCTATAACTGAGTGTGTTATTATTAAAAATATTAAGGAAATGTAATGAGATTTATAACTTTAAATACTAACCAGATATCAAGACTTATAAAAAATGAGTATTTTGAAATAACCAATGATACGAGAATAGAATTACATAAAGATGGACTATTTTTAAACTGTAATGGTTATATATTCCAAAGTGTTTCTATAGGTCTACAATTTGTTGAGCGGGAAGTTCCAAATAAACATGTAATAAATTATATACAAAATCTTATATGTGAGCATCTAAATCTTAGACCTTGCGAGGTTATCTATTTGGATAGTGGTAATGATGAATTTGAATTTAAGATAAGATTTCCCTCGAGACAAGAATGGTACATTGTCGTATGTGAGAGCCAAAGAGCTCGGAGTAATACCATAGCATGTACTAATGAGCAATTTGATGTAAACATCAATGCATCATTTATTGGGCTTTACAAAAGATTAGGGAATTCATCTTACTATTTTAGATGGTTTAATGATATTTAATATCTTATAAATGTTGGGCTGAAAGCCCAACCTACTTTGATTTCCGTATCATCCCGCCGGTGAGGCATTGTAAATCAGTGCCTCAGGCACAAACAACAACCTACATTTAATTAACATGCTAAGTAAATTTGTACGTCCTATTATAAAGTTTCAAAAAATTGGGATAACTTAATATCTAATGCTTTTGCTATTTTAAATACTTTGTCTATTGTAGTATTTCTTTCGCCTCTTTCAACCATACCTATAAAATTTGTCGATACATCAATTTTCTCAGCTAATTTTGCCTGAGTATATTTACGTCTCTTTCTTAACGTTTTTAGTCTTTGCCCAAAAGCAAACAGATTATCCTGTTTTTTCATATTTAAATTATGATTTTAATTTAAATAAAAAGAAACAAACTGAGTGTGTTATTATTTAAGATTTAAGCCGGCCGGCAAATTGGATTGAAGCCGGAAACTTATTACAAGGCGCATTGTGCTGGAATTTAAATCAGGTTAGGTATAAATACACTCTCGGCCGGAATTAACAAATATATGGCTAATACGGCTTTCTACAACAATGTTATTGCCGGTTATATTTGTGCTATTATAATAAAAAGGTAGTGATGAGTTATGAGAAACATTGAACAGATAATAAAAGTAAGTAAAGGTTCTGAGCCTGCTGATCTTGTACTTAAAAATGCAAAATTAGTGAATGTTCTTTCTGAAGAAATTTACGAAACAGATATTGCAATTATAGATGACAAAATTGCCGGAATATCAAAGGGTTATAAAGGCAAAGAGGAAATTGATTTGAAAGGAGCTTACGTTACTCCGTCATTTATTGATGGTCATGTTCATATTGAAAGCTCAATGCTTATGCCGTCTGAGTTTGCCAAGCTGGTAATCCCTTCCGGCACAACGACCGTAATTGCTGATCCTCATGAAATTGCTAATGTTATGGGGCTTCAGGGGATAAGTTTTATGCGTGAAGCCTCAAAAAATCTTCCGCTCGATGTTTATATGATGCTGCCTTCCTGCGTGCCGGCAACCGACTTGGAAACTTCAGGAGTAGAACTAAACAATTATGATTTGGCTTTACTTATTGATGCCCCTTGGGTTTTGGGGATTGCTGAAATGATGAATTTCCCGGGAGTAGTAAGCTGTGACAACAGTGTTTTAAGTAAAATATATCTCGGGATAGATAAGAATAAGCGGGTTGACGGGCATGCCCCTCATTTGTCCGGGAAAGATTTAAATGCTTATGCAGCAGCAGGTGTTTCATCAGACCATGAATGCACTACCCCGGAGGAAGCTGTTGAAAAATTACGGCTCGGAATGCATATAATGATTAGAGAAGCAACCGGGGCACGGGATTTGGAATCGTTGGTTCCGGTTTTGAAAAAGTATGATACCAGAAAGTGTATGTTTGTCACGGATGATAGACACCCGAAACATTTGAAAAAACATATCTCAAGAATGGTTAAAAAAGCTGTTAAACTTGGAGTTAATCCTATAAAAGCTATTCAGATGGCCAGTATTAATACTGCCGAATATTTTAAACTTCCTAACCTTGGCGCCATCGCTCCGGGATATCGGGCGGATATTGCGGTTTTTGAAAATCTTGAAACATTTGAGCCGTTAATGGTTTTTAAAAACGGTAAGCTCGCTGCTGAAAATGGTAAAATGGTTATTGATACGTCTTTTATAAAACTTCCGGCGCTTAGAAGTTCCGTGAACATCAAGTATCTGAATATTGATGATTTAAAAATTAAAGTTCCGGATGATAAAAACAGAATTAAAGTTATAAACGTAATTCCCGAACAGCTTATTACAAAAGTAACAATTGAAAATGTATATGTAAAAGACGCGTATGCTGTTTCAAATGTTGAGAATGATATTTTAAAAATAGCGGTGATTGAACGGCATAAAGCAAGCGGGAATATAGGTTTGGGTTTTGTCAGAGGTTTTGGGCTCAAATCAGGAGCTATTGCATCGACTGTTGCACATGACAGCCATAACATGATAGTTATTGGCACTAATGATGAGGATATGTACTATGCAGCGGTTGAGCTTGTTAAATCCCAGGGCGGAAAGATTATTGTCCGTGACAAACATACTTTAGCTCATCTTCCTTTACCTATTGCAGGTCTTATGTCTGATATGTCTTATGAAGATGTTGAGATGAAACTTCTTGATTTGGATGAGGCGGCCCAAAAAGTCGGATGCAAAATTAAAGATCCGTTTATGAGTATGGCATTTTTATCTCTCTCTGTTATTCCGGAGTTAAAAATTACTGATAAAGGGCTTATTGATGTTACCAAATTTGAAGTAACAAATTTATTTGTTTAGTAGCAAAAATATTTTTTTACGGATTTTAAATTGTCAGCAGAATTAAATAAGGAACTTATTAAAGTTATGGAAATTAAAAATAATACCCCGTCATTTCAAGGTTACTATAAAATTACAGGCAAACCGGCAAGATTAGATAATCTAAAACAGCAGATAGCAGACGTAACAGAGGATTATCTGTTTATAAACGGCAAAGAGAACGGGCATAAATCTTCTTTTGAGCTTCTTACCGGTAATCATCTAAATAAATTTTTGGACTTATCAAAGTCAACTATATTGTTTAAGAATTTTAGGAAAAAATTTTCTAAACAGATTGGAGAATCCCCAAAAGTTTTGAGTGTTGCAGAGGCCGAAAAGAAATTGTTAAAGGGAAAATTTGATTTCCAATAAAATATTTTTTCGTATAATTTAATTATGCATGATATATGGAATCCATGGCACGGTTGTATAAAGATTAGTGAGGGTTGTCAAAATTGTTATATGTATTTTCTTGATGCGCAGCGTGAAAAGTGCGGTTCGGAAATTTATCGTGTAAAAAATAACTTTGACTATCCTTTGCATAAAAATAGAAATGGCCGGTATAAAATTAAGAGCGGTGAATACATAAGAGTTTGCATGACATCGGATTTTTTTCTTGAGGAGGCTGACAAGTGGCGGGAAGAAACCTGGAACATTATGAGAAAACGATCTGATGTAATTTTTATTCTTGTTACAAAGCGGCCTGAACGTGTTTTATCGTGCCTTCCCGAAGATTGGGGGGACGGCTGGGAAAATATTTGGTTTCATGTGACGGCTGAAAATCAAAGAAGAGCAGATGAGCGTATCCCTTTATTAATTGAACTTCCGTTTAAACATAAGGGGATAATGTCGGCCCCTTTTATCGGCAAAATTACTATTGAAAAATATCTAAGTTCCGGCTGTATTGAAAATGTCTGGTGCGGCGGTGAAAATTATAACGGTATGCGTCCGCTTTATTTTGAGTGGGTTAAGCAATTGGCACTGGAATGTCAAAAATATGATATAACTTTTGAGTTTTTTGAAACAGGTAATGTATTTATCAAAAACGGAAAAAAAATTTTTATAAAAGATAAGGCAGAACAGACAAAATTGGCTTATCTTTCAGGGTTAAATTATGAAAGCTCAAAACCTCAAGTGTTTAATTTGACTAAAATTGAGGAATATTCTCAGATGGGCTTATTTTCTGAAGTAAAGGCTATTGAAAAATATTATAAAGAAAATTGCAAATACTGTGTGATGAAAAAAAGATGCGCCGGCTGTTCAAATTGTGGTAAATGCAGATAGACTTTTTATGTCCTTATTTAATATGGCCGACTTTTAATAATCTGTAAAAGATACTCTATATGATGTATAATTTTTTTTCGTTATTGACAACATAAATATAATATTTTACCATAATGGGTAGAAAATTCTACCGTAAATTATTATAACGATTAAGATGGAGAAGAGTATGAAGATTAACATGACCAGAAAAAAGTTGGGAATAGTTATATTATTAATTATTATTGTTCCTATTGTATATAATAAGACATCAGGCTTTATCACAGGTATGATTCAAAAACAGATGATGATGCTGCCTAAAGAAGTTGAAGTTGATAAACCAAAGATGGTAGAGGTTAATGTTTCGGCTGAAGCAACCGGCCGTGTTGAGGCAAAATATTCTGTAGATCTTGTTGCCAGAGTGCCTGGCTTTCTTTTGAAAAAGTATTTTAAAGAAGGTGATTTTGTAAAGAAAGGACAGATTCTTTTCCAAATTGATCCAAGAGAATATGAAATTGAAGTAAACAATTCACGTGCAAGTGTTAATCAATACAGCGCTTTATTAAAAAATGCGCAGCAGGAATTGAACAGAGCAAATGCACTTGTAAAAGAAGATCTTATAAGCCGGTCGGATGTTGACCAGAGTCTGGCTACAAGAAACCAGAATAAAGCATTGCTTGATGCCGCAACCCAGCAGCTTGAGCTTGCAAAAGTTAATCTGAGTTATACATCAATTAAATCTCCAATCGACGGAAGAATCGGTAAGGTTAATATAACCGAAGGAAACTATGTTACCGCAACATCAGGTTCTCTTGTTAATATAGCAAGTATTAATCCGGTTTATGTAACATTTAATTTAAAAAGTGATGATTTCGTAAAATTATTAAGAGCAAGTAACCGGTACCAAGATGTTCAGGTGAAGGTTCAGTTTGATGATGGTGACTGGTACGATAAAATCGGGAAAGTAAATTTTGTTGATAATAAAATAGATAAAGACTCCGGATCTGTTAATATGAGAGCGACTTTTGATAATACAAAAATGTGGCTTACTCCCGGGGCTTATATGAAGGTTAAGCTTGTTGCTCCGCAAGTTGTAACTTATATGACTGTTCCGCAAGCTTGTACAAAAGGTGATGCGATGAGCGCTTATTATGTATGGACGGTTAAGGACAATAAGGCTGTTCGTACAAATATTAAGGTTTCTGATAATATCGATAACAACTGGGTTGTAACAAGCGGGTTAGATCCTGATGCTACTGTTGTTGTTAATGGTATACAGAATATTTCTTCTGAAGGTCAGAAATTAAAAATCGTTCAAAAATCACAAAATACAAACGAAGAAGCAGGTAAAAATTAATGGCAAAAATTTTTGATAAAGAAAAATTGTACTTTTTTATAAGATATCCGAGATTTGCAGTTGTAATTTCCGTATGTATTGTAATTATGGGTTTAATTTCAATGCTAAGCCTTAAACAGGAAAGCTATCCTGATGTTACGCCTCCTCAGGTTTCTGTATCGGCCTCGTATCAGGGCGCTAGTGCTGAAGTTATAGAATCATCTGTTGCAACTGTTTTGGAAAATAAACTTAACGGTGTTGAAAACCTTTCATATATGTCATCAACATCCTATGATGGCAGTTATAGCTTAACAATGTATTTTAAGGTTGGTTCGGATAAAAATATAAACCTGATGAATGTTCAAAACCGTATTCAGCAGGTACAATCACAACTTCCTGAAGATGTGCAAAGAACCGGTGTAACCGCAATAAGCAGATCTTCCGGTTCAGGTGCACTTATTTTAACGCTATATCCTGAATCCGGCGATTGGAATCAGTTGGATTTGACTAACTATGGTTCTATATATATTAAAGATGAACTAAAACGTGTAGAAGGTGTTGCGGATGTTAACGTATATGGTGCCGGCGATTATTCAATGAGAATATGGCTGGATCCGCAAAAAATGGCTGGTTTAAATATTTCTACCAGTGAAGTTAAAACGGCAATTTCTAACCAAAATACCCAGGTAACAGCCGGCGCATTAGGACAGCTGCCGACTGATGATCCACAGGCTCTTCAGCTAACTCTTAAAACCCAGGGACGTTTATCGGATGTTAAAGAGTTTGAAAATATTATTATTCGTTCAAATATGGATGGATCTAACGTTCGGGTTAAGGATATTGCAAGAGTGGAATTGGGAGCACAATCCTATACAAACTTAGGTTTGGTTAATGGTAAGCCTTCTGCGATTGTGATAATATCCCAACTTCCTGATGCGAATATTATTAATTTGTCAAAAGCCGTTCATAAAAAAGTTGATGAATTAAATGCCCGCTCAACAAACGGAATTAAGATTATTACAATTAAAGATGACGCGGAATATATTCATGAATCAATGAAAGAAGTTGAGTTTACAATCCTTTTGACCGGTTTAATCGTTGTATTAATCATTTTCTTATTCCTTGGTGATGCGATGGCAACACTTATTCCATGTGTTACAATTCCGGTATCTCTGCTTGGAACATTTGTGGCGTTAAAAGCTTTAGGTATGTCAATTAACCTTTTGTCGTTATTTGCATTGGTTTTAGCTGTTGGTGTTGTAGTAGACGATGCAATTGTTGTTATTGAAAACGTTAACCGTCACCTGGAAGAGGGTAAATCCGCTGTTATTGCAACACAGTTAACTATGCAGGAGGTAGGTTCTGCACTTGTTGCGATGGCATTGGTTCTTATGGCAGTATTTGTGCCGATTGCATTTATGGGCGGAATGACAGGTGTAATGTATAAACAGTTTGCAGTTTGTATTGCTGTTTCTATTGCTATCTCTGCTGTGTGTGCTTTAACACTTTCTCCTGCAATGTGTTCACATATATTGGGCCATAAGAAACAAGAAAATTCCGATAAAATAAAAACTCCTTTTGTTGTGCACATTGAACATATTAAACAAAGAATTAGCAGAAGAACTTCTGTGCTGGTTACTAAGTTTAATGACTTGTTTAATAAACTTGAAGTTTTCTATATGGAGTATGTTACTAAGTTTGTATATAATAAAAAGCTTGTAATAATATTTTATATTTCGTTAGTGGCGTTGACTCTGTTCTCATTTAAAATGATTTCAACCGGGTTTATTCCGGATGAGGATCAGGGGGTATTACTTGCAAGTATTACTCTTCCTGACGGCGCATCACTTTCAAGAACAGAAGAAATTTCAAGAAAATTTGTTGATCAAATAAAGGGTATTGACGGAATAAATGCGGAAAAATTAACAGTATTTGGAGGTAACGGTTCTGCAAACCAATCTACAGCAATTATACAGTTGGATGAGTATAAAGACCGTAAGGTTGGTCCTATAGAGTGGGTAATGAGAAAAATTAAAGGTCAGGCAACAGATCTTTCGCATACCGCAATATTAAATAAAATCAGAACAGTCGCTTCAAACACTAAAGAAGCCTCAATAGTTGCATTTTCACCTCCAGCAATTATGGGTATGAGTATGATGGGCGGTTTTGAATTTCAAATGCTTTCACAAGGTGAATATACCGCGCAGGATCTTGAAACATGGGCAAATAAGCTTGTGGCTGCCGCTAATCAAAACCCTTCATTATCAAGTGTTTATACATCGTTTCAGGCAAATGTGCCACAATATATAGTTGACATTGATTATGAAAAAGCGCTTGCGCAGAAAGTTGATTTGCAGGAGTTGTACTCCACTATGTCCTCAATGCTTGGAACATATTATGTTAATGACTTTAATAAGTATGGACGTGTATTTAAGGTTCAGCTCCAGGCAGAAAGCAACTTTAGAGACAAAGCCACGGATTTGTCCGGTATATATGTAAAAAATTCCAACGGGGTAATGGTTCCTATCTTGTCAATTGTTAAACTTAAACAAACAGTAGGTACAGCCTCAATATCACGATACAACCAGTATGAATCCGTACAAATTCAAGGGCAGCAGGCAGCAGGTAAAAGTTCCGGTGATGCTATGAATGCTATGGAAGAAGTTGCAAGAGAAGTTCTTCCGTCAGATATGACATTTGATTGGTCTGGTACATCTGCTCAGGAAAGAGAAGCCTCAGGGCAAACAGCATTAATTATTGCAATGGCTCTTGTCTTTGTATACTTGTTCCTTGTCGCTTTGTATGAAAGTTATACAATTCCTATTGCTGTTCTTTTGATTTCACCAATTGCAGCTTTAGGGGCGCTGATATTCCAGATGATGATTAACCAATCTTTTGATATATACTCTCAGGTTGGTATGATTACATTAATAGGTTTGGCGGCTAAGCAGTCAATTTTGATTGTAGAATTTGCTAAAGAAGAACATGAAAAACATGGTCTGCCGATTAAAGAAGCTGCTATAAAAGCTGCTAAGTTAAGATTTAGAGCTATTATGATGACGGAAATTGCATTTATTTTAGGTGTTCTTCCGATGATATTTGCCTCAGGAGCCGGTGCAAATTCAAGAATATCTGTAGGTTCTACAGTATTTGGTGGTATGATTGCTGCCGCTACTATCGGGGCAGTTTTAACCCCGGCATTTTATGTCATTGTTCAGGAATTTGTTGACTTGTTCCCTAAAAAAGAAATTACTGAAAAAGATTTGGAGATGTAAAACGTAATGAAAAAGATTCTATACTTGCTTTTAATATGTTCAGTTCTTACATTAAGTGCAGATATGTCTTTTGCTAAGTCTTCTAAAAAAGAAAAGACGAAAAAGTCTGATGAAATTCATATTGTAAAGCCTGAAAAGGTAAAGGTTAATAAAAGACTTGAACGTAAAAAAAGTAAGCAAAATGCAGAAACTAAAAAACAAACTTCTAAAGAAGCAGAAGGCATGTATGAGACAAAGTTTCCGGTGATTAACAGCCAGATTGAGTATACTGATATGAACGGAGAGGTCACTCTTGCTGACTGTATAAAATTGGCAATTACTCATCACCCGACAATTATGTCAGCTATAAGTAATGCTGAAATTTATAAGACAAGAATTGGCCAGGCATGGTCAAATTACTTCCCGACTTTGGGAGCTGGTATAAGTTATTCCAGAAATGACATGCTTATGACAATGTCCGGAAATTATTCAAGAATGATGCAGCAAAAGTATGATATGTATTATATGCCTACTTTATCTGCAAATATGCTGTTATTTGACTTTGGTAAAACTAAGGCGAATGCTGATGTTGCAAAAAGAAATTACGAATCTTCCAGGTATGATGCTGAAACCAGTATTGAAAGCGTAATCTATAATGTAAAAGTTGCGTATTTTAATATGGTTTTTGCAGAAGCTCAAAAGGTTGTCTATGAAGATACGGTTAAAGATTACGAACTACAATTAAAACAGGCAAGAGCATATTATAATATTGGTAAAAAAGCCAAGATAGATGTGACAACTGCTGAATATAACCTTGGGAATGCTAAAGTTAACTTGATTAAGGCTAAGAATACACTTGAACTGGCCTCTGTACAGCTGGCGAATGCTGTTGGTATTCCTGAATTAGAAAATGTAATTTTAAAAGATAAATTAAATACAAAATTATACGATGTTAATTTCCCGGATTTAATTAAAACGGCCGAGTCCTCACGTCCTTCATTGTTATCTGCAAAGAAACTAATGGATGCCGCAGAATTGAATGTCAGAAGTGCCAAAAGAGCTTTTACTCCTGATATTAGCGCATTTGGTTCCTATAATAACGGCGGACGTCAGATGGACAGTGATTACGGATATCAGGCCGGTATTCAGTTAAATTATACTGGATTAAACCTAATGCTACTTAAAAAACAAGTTGATGAGGCAAAGGCTACTTACCAAAAATATGTAGCTGATTATGAACAGCAAAAACAAAACGTTTACTTAGAAGTTAAGAGCGCTTATATTAATCTCTTAAATTCTCATGACAGCCTTGGTGTTTCAAAACTTGCCCTCCAGCAGGCAAAAGAACAACAGTATCAGGCATTTAGAAGATATCAGGTTGGTCTTGGAAATGCGATTGAATTTAAGGATGCAGAAAACACTTACCTCAATGCTCAGCTGAATTATTATTCAAATCTCCTTGATTACAATGTTAACGCCGCAGAGCTTGAAAGAGTGATAGGTGCTCCGATTAAAGAATCCGAAATTGATTTATAATGTTTTGGATACTATTTTTTATAAACGGAAGTTTCTTGTGACACCACATTTTGCGTGTATAAAAAATTTAATATCAATTATATATTTACAAATTAAATAATGGTACTATAATAAAGGTGTAATAAATGTATTAATGACACTTAATTGTAGTATGAAAGAAAAATTTACCCGATTTTATAAAAATTTATGCCATAACCTTGGGAAAAACAATGATGCTTTATATGGTGTTTTAACTATTGCAGCGTCCAAGGGGATATTACGTCCGACATTTACAATGATGGATAAAAAGCAGGATAAAAAATCCAGAAAGTATACTGCATTCCGGGAGGGACTTACCGGCCTTGTTGCTTTTGGGGCATATATTGCGACTCATAAAGGGGTAGATAAACTTGTTAAGCCGTTTTGCAAAAAGGCAAATATTGTGGGTAAAGAATGTGATGTTGAAAAAACAATGTCTTTGATAGCTGTTAGCCTCACTGCATTATTTGTTATTCCTTTTGTATGCAATAAAATAACATCTCCTCTGTTGAAGTTTGCAGAGTCAAAACATCATCGTCAGCCGGCTGTAAAACCTCCGTATTCTCCGAATTTTTCCGGGAAGAATCCGGTTTATAAAACAGACTATATTTCGGTGAATCGGAATGTTTTTGCAGATTACGGAATGAGGATTGGAGGATAATATGATTGATAAAGTTGCAAATATTCTTACTAATCCTTCATTTGTAAATCTGGCCCAGAATACCAAGGCGACGGTTTCAATAGAATCTCTTTTTAAGGCTACAGGCAGACCGGCATTTATAATGATGGATAAAAGTGTCGATAAAAAAACACGGGTTTATGCTGCTACAAAAGAAGGGCTATATCAGATGTTGTGTCTTGGTATATATCTTACGATGGTGCCTTTTGTATTTAAAAAATACGGATTTAAAATTTCACAGAAAATCCTTAAAGATGAAAAATGTATTCCTGATTTCAAAAATGCAGATGAATATTTAAATTATTTAAAACTTGCGTCTATGCCAAAAGAAAAACGTGCAGGAAATAAGCTGATGGATAAGATTTCTGATGAGCTGAAGGAAACTCCTGAGGCTGAACAAACGTTAAAGGAAAATCTTCTTAGATTGGATAATCCTAAAAAATATATAGAAGCAAAAGGGGCTGTTGAACTCAGTTATTTGGCCGGAACTGTAATAGGCTTGGCATTGATTGCATCTGAAATCAGCAATTTAATTCTTCATCCCATAATGAGATCATTAGGTTTGGAAAAGAAACAAGCCGGCCATAAAATTTTGGATAAAAAAGCATAATATTTAAAGCAAAAAATTTGTTAAAATTTTTATTTAGCTTATAAAAATTATTTTAATGCATTTAACTCTTCAAACTTAGCTGCCATAGTCGGGTTATTTTTTGTCAGACGTTTAATCGTTAAATCTTCTGCTTTTTTATTTGCAAGCCGCAGATTGTCTTCTGAAGATAGAAGTGCGGCCTTTGTTTTTTGCAAATGCTCAATTGTTTTATCAATTTCATCTATTGCAGTTTTGAATTTTCTGCTTGCCAGTTCGTAATTTTTCGAAAATTTTTCTTTAAACTCATTCATTCTTTCTTCAAAATTTGAGATATCAATATTTTGATTTCTAATTACGGCCAATTCTTGTCTGTACTGAAGAGAATTTAAAGCGGCATTTCTGAGCAGTGTAATTATCGGAACAAAGAATTGAGGACGAATAACATACATTTTAGGGTAGCGGTGTGACATATCTACAATCCCTGAATTGTAATATTCATTATCAGGTTCCAGCATAGAAACAAGGACTGCATATTCGCAATTTTTTTCCTGCCGGTCTTTATCAAGTTCTTTAAGGAAGTCTTCATTTTTCTTTTTGGTAGAAGTTGTATCCATTTCATTCTTCATCTCAAACATTATCGAAATAAATTCAACTCCATTCTTATCGCTTTCTCTAAAAATATAATCTCCTTTACTGCCAGTCTTAGCATCGTTATCTTTTTCAAAATAAGCGTTTTGGAAACCTGCCGGACGTATTTTGTTAAATTCAATTTCGCAGTGCTGCTCAAGACTTTCGCCGATCATTTTTGTTGAGAGTCTTGCTTTAAAATCTTTATAGTGGGCAATTTCTTCATCTTTAAACCGCAGTTTTTCTTCATATTGGTCTTTTAAAGATTGCTCTTTTAATTGAGTTTCTTTTTCATTTGTTTCGATTTGTCCGGTTAATTTTACGATATATTTGTCTTTTTCAGCAAGTTCTTTGTCCTTTTCGCTGACGGCTTGGCTTACTGCAAGTTTTTTATCTTTTTCAAATGATTCAATTTGAGCTTTTAATTTTGCAATTTCCATATCTTTTTGAGTAGTAACTTCTGAAACCGCAAGTTTTTTTAAATTATTTTCTGTTTCAATTTGTGATTGCAGCTCTGAAATTTGCAAATCTTTTTGGTTAAGTGTTTCTTTAAATTTACTTTCGGTCTCGGATTTTGCAAGTCTTATTGCGGTATCTTTTTCTGTTTCAAACTGATTTTCCCTGGCTGAAATTTCTTTTTCAAACTCTTTGTCCCGAACTTGTTTTACAATAGCTGCATATCCTGATTCGTCTACCTGAAAAATTTCACCGCATTTTGGACATTTAATTTCCTGCATAATCTTACTCCTATGTATGGTATTTTATTAACTATTTTATTATATGATAACTTGTTTGTAAACAATACTATTTAATCTTTTAGGATAGAAGTATGCATTGCGGGATATTTTTATGAATTTTTACATTTTGAGGAGCAAAAATTATATTGCCTTGGTTTTATATTAATGTAAAAATAATAGTGTGAATATAAAACAAAAAGGTTTAATATGTTCGTATCAAAAATTTTTCAAAAAGCGGTTCAGCAAGGCGGCCAGATATTAGAAAACGGAAATGTGTATAGATACCGTTGGGGAAGAAAAAATCCTCACCTTTTGATTCAACAGACAATTGCTCCGAATGGCAGTTATGCTATTCAGCTATCAAGAAATGGTTTTATAACAAAAAAGATCAATAAAACAATATTGAATGACAAATCCTCAATAATAGACACCTGGGATTTTTCTAAAAATCGAGGAATACATTTGAGCAAAGTTGACATAGTTCCAAATGAGACTTCTATGTCACGAACATTTGACAAAACCGGAGAAAATTCCATTACACAAGACGGTTTAATATATCTGCTTAGAAAAGGCGATTCCACAAGATATTCAACGCCGGTAAGGACTATCAACGGTATTACATCTGTTGCAAAACCGTTTAGTCCTATGGGATGGCTAAACGATCAGTTTTATAAGCTGTTTAATAAATAATAAAACAATATTAGTTGTAGTAAAAAAATGGATATAAAACGACAAGAAAATTCGCTAAATTTTAAAGGAAGGGTATTTTTTGCAAATAAAGCGGCAAGGGAGCACGCAAAAAATTACAGAAAACTTATACATAACCTTAAGCATGGAACGGTTAATAACTCTATAGACCATTTTATATCATTAGATTTGTCTAAAAGGGAGAAATTTGTTTGTTTTAGTATCCTTACACAATATAAAACTATGAAACATACTCACGAGCCGGATTTTCACACCTTGAGATTTACTTATTTGGGAACCAATATAAAAAAAGGTGAGCGGTATTTGCTTAGTAAATTAGAAAAAATAAGAGAATGGAAAAAGCGGATAGACCTTACTCCAAATCATACATATATTGCTCCATGTCATGTTTTAAAATCCCAAAATAAAGAGAATAAATTTTTAAAAACAATAAATAATATAAAACATATCTTGTTAAACTTGTGGCGTTAATTTTGGGTAATGGTTTTCACCAATAAAATTCCACTTTTGCCTAACAACTCTCGTACTTCTTTATTATTTTTAACATGTTCATCTGTAATAGCTTTTTCGCCATATAAATTATTATTTTTCTTTACATTAAAATTCGTAATTTCAGTTGCTAAATCCTTTGCTTTAATTGTAATAGTCGGTAAAAAATCTGCCAAAGGACGATTGTCAGGAATTCCTAATTTTCTTTTCATTTCAGCAGTATTATGACCACCGAATAGAGCACAATCTCCTTTACTCCTTATTTTGGCAAAGCCTTTATTATCAACACCCTTTTCGTAGATTAATTGCGACAATTCAGTTTCTGTTGCTGTAAGTTTTTCTCTTGCTTCCAATCTTTCTGCTAATAAAATGCGTTCTTCAAGGATTTCTTGTTTTCTTGTTTGTATTGCAAAATAACTTTGTGCAAATGCTATTTCTTCTTTCTTAGGGTCACCATTTTGTGCAATTAAATAACAAGCATATCTGGTAAGCAAAATATCGGAAATTTCTTTTTCTGCATTTTTAGGCATTTTTATCGTTTTGTTGACGTCAACAAAATGATTAAAAACATCTTGTTTAGCAGTTTTACAAGATTCTTTAGCTTTATTTATAACATTTTCAAAATTACGCCATTCAGTATAATTTAACAAGATTTGTAATTCTCTTGCAGACCAACATTCAATGCCTTGGTAGTCAAAAGCTGCTTCTTCAAAAGTCTTTCTTAGTTTAACAATTAATTCTTTTTTCATGCCTTTCCTCTTTAAGCTTATTATAGCATAAATGTTATATTTATGCGTATTTATGTACATTAACAAGAAAGGAGAAAATCATGACAAAGAAACATGGTTATATTATCAAAATGTCAACAAAAAAAGTTTCAAAGAAGGAAATTGAAGAAAGAAAAGAAAAAGCCCGAAAGTTACTTGCCAAGTGGATTGCACAAGAAATTTTCAGAAAAAATGGACTTGAAATAGACATGAATGAAGTCGAACTCTGGTATGCTAGTCAACAAGCGAGTTACAAGGCAAAGACATCAAAACGTAAAAAACGTTTGTGCAAACATGATAAAATTTTAAGCCAGTAAAACATTGATTTTACTGGGGTTTATCAAAAAAGTTCGATTTTAAAATAATCTGGAGCGAACAGTCCTGTGAGCAACGGGCTCGCTTCATAAACATAAACGAGATTTTATATTTGTAAATTCCCTGCTAAATTAAAAATCAGGGAAAATTCGTCGATTTTTGTTAAATTTTATAATTAAAACTCTTGCTACATAAGGTTTTTGAAATATATTCCCTGCAAGATAATGAGCAGGGAAATTTAAAGTTTATAAATGAGAAATACAATTTTATAGTAGACTTTGCCTTATTATAATTCCATGTTATTATAAATGATAATCATATATAAAAGGAGTTTTTTTGAATTATCAACTATGGAATAAAAGAATATTTGAGTATTTTTTTAACGAGAACAATGCAAATAAAGAAGTTTTATTTTGTGTAGATGAAGATGTTCTTTTAAAAATAGGTGAAGAATTTAATATTGTAAAATGTGAAATATTAGATAATTTCTGTAAAGTAGTTTCTGAACAATTATTATATTTAAATTCTAAAAATGAAAATGTTATTAGGTTAAATAAAATTCCACTAGAAATTAATGATAATATCCCGTCACAAACTGCAATTATTGCATTTTTTATATTTGCAGCAAGTAAAATGGGAAAAGATAAAAATATTTCAAATAGAAATTATTACTTGCATTTAAAATCTCTTTCTGAAAAATTCTATGACAAACCTATTCAAAAAGGGTTTAGGGTTAATGACAAAGAAAAATATTTTGAAATATATAACCATTTTGAAAATTATTTAAATAATGAGATGAGTGGTAAATTAGGGAAAGTAAGATTTGAAAAACTCTTTCAAAAAATAAGCAGAAAAAGAGAAGATTGGATAGGAATTCCTATTTTTCAATCTATGATTTCTCGTAAAGATAGAGCTCTATTAACAAACATTTTTGACATTTCAAGAAATGTTAGAATATTAATTTCCGATTTAAATATAAATAAATTTAGCCATGTTTTTAAAACTATAGCAAGTCATGAACAATACAAATATGTATTGGAAGACAAAATTAATTTTTTGTACAAAAATTGGGATGGACAAATTTGTGAAATTGATAAAGAAACTAATGAAGAACGCTGTATATTTACGCCTAAACTTTTATACACAAAGGATCGTTTCAGTTTTTCTTTTTATGAAATAATTAAATATAATAAAAATCTGAATGAATTTATATTTGATAATAAAATTTATTTAAAATCATCAGATTTTGAAGATTATTATAAACCTGTTGCAATAAAAATAAATGATATAAAGTTGCAAAGTAAAGAGATTACAGTTAATAATAAATTCAAAATTAGATATTCGAAAAGAGATTTTATATTGTTAAAAAAGAGTGAAGTGTTTGAAGGATATTATATTGAATGTAATTTTGCAGAAATAGGGGATAATATTTCAATTATATCAACGCCCGCTTTTTTTAAGAAAAATGGCAGCTTAATTAATTCTATAACAGATACCATTGTTAAGCCAATTTTTATTGACGAAAATCTACCGCATTTAATGATTATAGATTCAATAAAGGTTTTGAAAGAGAGTAGAAGTCTGAATATTTTTGCTAAGGACAAAATTTTTTTTAAAAAAGGTTTGAGAAATGGACACAAATTTGAGTACTTAAAAAACGCTGAACCATTACTGTTTTTTTTCAACAGAGTAAATAAACCAATAAAATTTTTTATAGATGGCAAAAATTATGAAACATACTCCGGTTATCCTCTTGATTTGAGAATTTGCAATAATTCCATTGGTACACATTATATAAATACACAAAATGAGAATTCATTAAGTTACAGAATTATAGATAAAATAGAAGAGAAACAGTTTGAACCTATTTTTAATTACTTTGATAAAACTTGTATACGTGTAACCTCTAATCCTGCTATGCATTCAACGAATTTAATTAATGGCTGTTACATTCAAAAATATAAGCCTGTTTATACCATAAATGAAGATTTAAAAAAATATAAAATATTAACGATTTTGAAAGCCATTAATAAAAAACACAATAATAAGAAATTTTATAACCCTAACAAGAATATTTGTTACAAATTTAACAAAAATTTTGAAAATTCTAAATTTACTGATAATATAGAGTTAAAATATATGCAAGCATTGCAAGAATAGGGGCATAATGAAGTATCCTAATGAAAAAATAAAAATAATTCAGGGGTTTGAAGACAAATATATAATTAATTTTTTGGATGAAATAAAAAAAAGAGAAATTAGAAGTAGACTAAATACAGCGTTGAGTCCATTTATACCAAAAGAATTAAAACATGAAAATGATAATGCAAAGAAATATGGCAAGAAAACCAAAAATAGGTTTTGTATAGCTTTAAAAGGTGAACTTGAAGGATTCTTTGCCGATACAAAACGTAGTAAAAGAGTATTACCTAGAGATAAAGCTTTTCAAACGCTTTTTGAAATTTATGGATTATGGATAGAGGCAAATCCTGAATTTTCAAAAACTTATATTGAAGAATATTTATCTTTAAGAGAAATAGAGAAGGGTAAATTCGATATTGGTGATATTGATTTTTTGAAATTCCTTTTGCAAAAGAATAAAGAATACTTAATATCCAAAGAAACTATAGAAAAATTTTATGATTTTGGTCCGATTGTTCCTAGTCCTGAGTTAAATAAACTAATAAATAATTGTAAAACAAGACTAGATATTATAGAACATCTTCATCAGTCACAAATTTCGTATCAAGAAATTATTCAATACGAAACAAAGTTAAATCAAAAAGATGAATTAATTAGTTCATTAAACCAGGAAATTGAAGACAAAAATCTTGAATTGGATTTTTACCTGGAAGAAAATAGTAAACTTCAGAAACAAATAAAACAGCTTGAGCATACTAATATTGATAAAATGAAACAAAATTTTGAAAAACAATTATCTAGAAAAGAAATTGAAATTGATGAATTGAAAGCTCAACTTGAGGATTATGATGAAATTGTATTACAAAATGAAAAGTTACAAGTTACAAATAAAACTCTTGAACAATATCGAAAACTTGATATAAGAGACTTTCATGCACAAATGGAAAATAAAGAATTTAGAAAGTTTTTAAAGCATTTGATTTTATCAGATGAAAAAACATCAAAACTCGTTGTAAGAATGCTGAATTTAAAAGAAGAATTATTGTTAGAAGCTGATAAGCTCTATGAACAAAAGTTTATTGATGTAAATATGAAGTTAGAAGAGTTAAATAAACAAAAAGCAAGTTTGCTGGACGAAATTTCAGACATAAAGACACAAAAGAGCTCACATGCGGCGGAAAAAAGTTTGAATTTTAATCAGGAAATTCTTCCAAAATCGTCAAGGATGCTGATTGATGATGAAGAGTTTAAGGAAGAGTTTAGATTTGAACTAAATAAAGCCGAAAATGATTATGATTTAAAATTACATGAGAAATTAAAAAATAATAATGTAATTATCGTTGAAGATAAAAAGGATATTGCTGTATGGTTAAAATGCCAGAAGTTTGGATGTAATCCGCTTGAAGTTATAGTAGAATATGACTGGACGTCATATAGTGATTGGTTTGGATTTTTTGACACAGACAATAAGTTTATCCCTTCTAATACTTTGATTGCTGACTATTATAAATCAACAAAATTAAATCAGAATTTACCTTTTGGAATAATTATATTCAATGATTTTAATAAAATTTTACCAGAAATATATCTGGAACCATTTTTTCAAAATATTGAAATTAAAGGTTTTTTGGATTTAATCCATCCTGATACTGATGTAGAAAAAGAATATGAAATTTTTAAAAGGATCAAATTTCTTAATAATTTAAAATTTGTTCTGGTGAAATCAAAATCTCAAGATGCATTCAATATCCCAATGTCATTTAAAAAATATGAGGTTTCTTAAATGGTAAACAATATTGATTTTGATATTTTATTAGAATATTTAAGCTACTTAAAAACAGGTACCTTGTTGCAATTTAATAAATATGTTGATAATTTGGACTATAATGATGAGATAGAAATATTTGAATATTCTATTATAAGAAGAATCTTTTCTAGATTATCACATATTGAATTTGATTATACAAACAGAACATATTCTATTTGTCCCCCGACTCTTTTAATGAATAAGAATATTGGCATTCTATCTGGTTATAGGACAAAAGATTTGTTAAGGAACATTAAAGATAAGTGTAAAATAGAGATTATAGATAATTACAATGCTCCTAAACTAATAAAGGTTGAAATTAACGATATTGAAAAATTTCAAAATGAATTTCCAAACATAAGAATATCTAAAGATTTTTCGCAAAGAGTTCTTGATATAATTCCTAATATTACACAAATAGAAAAAGATCTGCCACCCACTGAATATCCTTTGATGATCTCTCAGCCAAATATAAATTTCTATAATACAAAAAGTTGCAAGTTTGAACAAATAAAATTCAATTCCCCTTTAAATGGTTTATATAGAGCATTATTTCTGGGAAATAATGAATATTATTTTTTTAAAGATAATAATTGGTATGAAATAAGCAAAGATTATGGAATTTTTATGGCTCATAAATATGCTCAAACTAAAAATTTAATTCAATATGATAATAATTGTTTTAAGATATTATTATATATACAATTCCCTGAATTAATTGATAGAGCTTTAACTATGTTAAGCGGTATAAATCCACACGTAAAAAACAATTATACAATATATGAAAATATAGATTACAAAACAGCTCAAAAAGTTACAAGATTATTGGAAGTTGGAGGCAAATGATGACTGGTTCACCAAGTGCAGTTTTTGAAGAATTAAAGAATTCTTACATTGATTATATTACAACAAGAGATAAGTTTAATTTGGAAAGTATCAATCAAGAAAGACTTGATATAATAAAAGCTACACTTTTTCAAGAACCATATATTGAACATATAAGTAAATATAAATTTACAGGTAATTCTCTCAAAAAAGATATTATGGAGGAATTGAATGATAAAGATTTATATGATTTTGTAGCATTTAAAGACAGCCTTTTCCCACAAATAGGCACAACTCCATATACATTGTATACTCATCAAAAACAAGCCTTACAACATAAAAATAAACATATAATTGTGACATCAGGAACAGGTTCCGGCAAAACAGAAACGTTTTTACTTCCTGTTATTCAAAATATTTTAAATGAATCGAAAAATTGGAAGAGTCGTAGTGAATTCAAACAAACACCTTGGAGAAACATAACACAAGATTATATGTGTTATCAAAGAGATGGAGAAAGCAGACAAGCCGCTGTCAGAGCATTAATTTTATATCCTTTAAATGCCCTTGTAGAGGATCAATTAATAAGGTTACGAAAAACTCTTGATAGTGATGAGGCAAGGAAATTTTTAAAGGAAAAACGCAATAATAATCTTATATATTTTGGCAGGTATAATAGCTCTACACCTGTACCAGGTAAAATCACTAATAAAAAGATTAAAGATTTACAGGAAGAATTAGAATCTATTTATTCAAAACAAAATGTTCAATATAAGGATAAAAATAACAATAATGTTACTAATAAAGGTAAATTTTTTATTCCGCGGCTTGACGGAGCTGAAATGTATTCCAGATGGGATATGCAGAAATTTCCACCAGATATATTGATTACGAACTATTCAATGTTAAATATTATGTTGATGAGAAATATTGAAGCTGACATTTTTGAAAAGACAAAACAATGGCTACAACAAGACAGGATAAATCATAAATTTCAACTTGTTCTTGATGAACTTCATACTTATAGAGGAACTGCAGGTACGGAAATTGCTTATCTATTGAGAACTTTCCTCGACAGAATAGGCTTAACTCCTGATAGTAATCAATTACAAATTCTTGCATCCTCAGCTTCACTTGGAGATAATGAAGAAGAGAGTAAACAATTCCTGAAAGAATTTTTTGGCTGCAAAGATAAGGATAAATTTGAAATAATTTCAGGCGATTTGATTACACCTGACGATTGTAATGGAATTGAGAAAGATCTTAAGTCACTTTTCTATGATAAAACCAAGAAAAAATATCTTACAAAATCTTTAAATGAACTGAAAACAAACAGTGGAAAAACATCTGAAGAATTGGAAAATTTATTTAAAGAAAATAACTTTCCACTAAGGGCTCATTATTTCTTTAAGAATTTTCAAGGATTGTGGGCATGCTCAAATCCAAATTGCACTGAATTAGATAAAAAATATAAAGAAAAAGGCAGAAAAATTGGTAAAATATATTCCGAGCCAAAATCTATCTGTAAATGTGGAGGAAGAATCCTGGAACTTTTGATATGTCAGACGTGTGGGGAAACCTTATTAGGTGGCTATTTTAATAAAAAGCAAAATGAAAAAGATAATGAAATATACCTTTTTCCTGAAAATACCGATTTAGAGACAATGCCTGAAGTTTGTAATATAAATAAAACTATCTCAAATTATCTGGTTATTAAACTGGACGATAATCCTCCTGACAATATGCGTTATCCAAATAACGGAAGTGTAAAATGGAAATGGGAAAAATGTTTTTATGATTTTAACGATGGTTCTCTACATCCGGACAGTTTGAATGGTAATTGTTATTGTTATAAAGTCTTTGCGGATAATCCTGAAAAAGAAACGGCAATGCCTTCTATGTGCCCATATTGTAACGATAACTGGGCTGTGCCGACTGATCCGAAAAAGACAAGATATGTAATTAAACCTATCACATATGGTTTTCAAAAACTTAATCAGCTTTTGGCTGATAAATTGCTTTGTCTGCAAAATGAGCGAAATTTGGTAATTTTTACTGACAGCAGACAGGATGCTGCAAAACTCTCTGCAGGTATAGAAATGGACCATTATAGAGATACTTTAAGACAGGTTACATATCAAACATTGCAGAATATTGTTAATTCTGACAAAGAATTAATTGAATTATTTAAAATACCAATACCGACACAAGAACAAAGAAAAAAAAGAATAGAAGCACTTAAAAATGAAAACGGCAGACTTTTATATCAATATTATGATGATATACAACATCAAGATATGAGTGATATAGATAGGCAAAAAGCAGAGAATTTTATTAAAAATGTATCTAAACCAATATATTCTTTCGAACAGGTTGAAAATGAAGTTTATTATTCTTTATTAAAACTAGGTATAAATCCCGGAGGATATAAAAGAAATTATTTTAATAATAAAAGTTGGACAGAATTATTCTTGTGGAAAGATGGAAGGTTCAATGGTGAAAAGAAAATCAATGACCCTCAAGCAGGTAACTTTAGAGCACAGATTATCGGTGAATTAAGAACAGAGTTGTTAAAAACATTATTCAACAACAAAAGAGGATTTGAAGCCATTGGAATAGGTATTGTTACATATGATAGAAACAAGTATAAACTTTTACAAGATGAACAAGAAGCAGTTGATTCGGTTATAAGAATTATGGGTGAATATTCTTTGTATGAAGGGTCAGATGCAAATACTCGTCGAAATTTAGACTTTTTAAAACCTTATACTAATTCAATAGGATTTTCAATTCAAGAACTAGAAAATTTATTAATTAGAACAAATGTTGTAGATACAACAAATTATTTTTTGGCTCCTGAAAACTTGTGTATTGTACCGAGTAGTAATTCATATATTACATATTATAAATGCTCAAATTGTGGTAAGTTGTATTTAAATCCATCCAACGGAAAATGTATTAACAAAGCTTGTAAAGGTGCAAGCTTAGAAAAACAAGAAAATACGGATAACATATTTACTAATAATTTTTATTATAAACTTGCACATGAAAAGCCTCAAAGATTAATAAGTGAAGAATTAACAGCTCAAACAAATAAGACAGATCAAAAAGACAGACAGAGAAAATTTCAGGGAATTTATATTAACAGTGATGATAGTGATAAAACAGAATGGCATATAAAGGATTCTATTGAAGTTTTAAGTGTCACAACAACAATGGAAGCCGGAGTTGATATTGGAGCATTAGAATCTGTTATGATGTCAAATATGCCTCCTGAAAGATTTAACTACCAGCAAAGAGTCGGACGTGCTGGTCGTAGAGGCAATCCCCTCGCAGTGGCATTAACTGTTTGCCGTAATAGAAACCATGATTCTTTCTATTTTAATAATCCACAAAAAATAACAAATGATTCCACGGTTCCTCCATATCTTGATATGAGAAGTGATGTTATATTGAAAAGATTTTTGAGCAAGGAAATCTTAAGAGTTGCATTGTTTAACATAAATTCTGAAGATAATAATTATGACAGTGTCCATGGAGAATTTGGAACAGTATCAGAATGGGATAATAATAGAAATACAGTTGTGAATTGGCTACAAAATAATGAAAATAAATTAGAAACATTTGTCGATATTTTATTAAAAGAAACTAAATGTATTGATAAAAAAGAAGATTTAATTAATCAAACTAAAGAAAATTTAATAAATGAAATTGATGAAATTGTTGCAAAAAATAGTAATGAATTCAAATATTTAAGTGAACTTCTTGCAAATGCCGGAGTACTGCCAATGTTTGGATTTCCGACAAGAACCAGAAATTTAAGAATCAATAGTAAAGAGAAAGATAAGGATTTAATTAATAGGGATTTAGATATTGCAATAAGTCAATTTGCACCTAAAGCGGAGACCGTTAAGGATAAAAAAATTCATATTGCTGTTGGTATAAAAAGTAGAAAATTATCGGCAAATGAAACAAAAACATTTTTAGTTTGTCAATCATGTAAAAACATAAAAGAAAATCCTGATAGTAATATTTGTGATAGATGTAATGAAGAAGGAAAAATTGTACATACAATTCAACCTGAAGAATTTTTCACATTAGGTATTGATGGGAAAGCTGCTATTGATTATGATGGTAATTTTGATTATACTCCATATTCCCAAAAACCTCAAATAAACCAAACAGAAATTATTTTGACCCCAAGCAAACAGTATAATTATAATTATCTTGATACATCAAGATTGGTTCAAGTTATTTCAATTAATAATAATTTAGGAGAAAATTATAATTTTGAAGCGTTAAAAGATCAAGAAGGTAAAGATACTAATTTATGGATATCTGAGGATGCAGTAAATGCCTATAATGAAAAATTGGGAATGAAAACAAATCTCAAATATTATCAAAAAGATACACAACAGGAACCAAAATCAGTTGCTCTTTTATCAAGTAAAATGACAAATGTTTTTTTGACAGAAATAAAAAATATACCGGATAGTATAGACTTATCATTTAATAAAGATAATATTTATTCAAAAAGTGCTTACTATTCTTTGGCATTTTTATTGCGTGATGCTTTGGCCATAACTTTAGACGTGGATAAAAAAGAAATTATGACAGGTCTACGTCCTATTAAAAATGGTGGAGAATATTCACCTGTAACTGCACAAGTACTTCTGTCAGATGCTCTTGAAAATGGTGCCGGATATAGTAATTGGTTATGTAATGAAAATAATTTTCAAAAAGTTTTAGCCCATATTATTGAAGGAGATTTAAAAAAGACATTTATGGAAGATACACATTTAAAAAACTGTGACAGTTCATGTTATGCCTGTATGCAAGATTATAGCAATTTACATTACCATGGTTTACTTGATTGGCGATTGGGTTTTGACATGGTAAATATGATGCTTGATAAAAACTTTATGCCATCGCTCGACAAAAATTATTGGGTTGAGCTTAAAGCAAAGGCTATTCAAAATCTAAAAGAATTAATTAAAAACACAAAATATACAGAAACTAATTATGAAATAGTCCATCCTCTTACAAAGCTGA
Organism: Candidatus Gastranaerophilales bacterium; assembly: GCA_944325075.1. Lineage (GTDB taxonomy): Bacteria > Cyanobacteriota > Vampirovibrionia > Gastranaerophilales > Gastranaerophilaceae > UBA1221. The sequence goes on along the minus strand of CALUYU010000021.1, from coordinate 377 downwards.
AATCAACACCAAGCATTAAATATATAAATATTTTTGATGTTATAAAAAGACCAGGAAATATATGGCGAGAATTTAAAAATATTTAATTAATAATACTTATTTTTCTTTTCCAGTTGTTTTTGCGTTTGTTTAACTGATTCAAGGAAATGTTTTTCAACTTCGGATAACTCGTCTTTTATAGTTTCTTTGTATTTTGCATATTCTGCAAGTGCCTTGTTTTCAGCTTCTAATTTTGAGATTTTTCCGGGATTTTCAAGAAGTTCACTTCCCGTCATTTTTATAAAATCATCAAGTTTTGCGATCCAATCTTTCATTGTCATTGGAATATGTCTTATTGCCTGCAATTCGGCAAATTCAAGATAGGCCGATGTAATTCT
>CALUYU010000020.1 GCA_944325075.1 Candidatus Gastranaerophilales bacterium | reverse complement strand
TTAATATTTTAAATTTATGTTGCCCAAAATAATCAAACCATCTGTAACAAGAAATCAAACCATGTGTTCTTTTACATAGGCTAAAAGCCCAACCTACTTACTAATTATTTTAACCAGCCAAATAGTTTTTCAAAGAAAGTTTTCTTTTCAGACTTTTTCGGTGAAAGGAGATTATCTGTAATCTCATCAACTTTCGTTTTGGTGTTTTTCTTTTTCCCATTCTCTTCCAATTCTTTTAATGCATCATCAAGTTTATATTTTAAATCTGAAAATTCTATATTTTTAATTTTTTGGGTTAATCTATTAAGCAGAGTATAAGTGGAACATATTGGTTCCTTAAATCCCTGATCAGCACCAATATATAGTGTTGGACGTAAGTTGTTACCTTTAGTTTTGGGGACTTTTGTTTTTAATATCATGTAAATATATTCCCTTTGGAAAATAGCTTCCCCCTCATGAAAATACATATCTACATCATACTGTTTGAAAAATTCATTGAACGCTTTTGATTCTTTGACAGTATTCAAAAGTTTTGCAAATTCTTCAGGGTAAAGATCAGGATTAAAATGACTTTGGTATGTTATAGATTTCAGTCTGCCAAAATTTGGTTGTCTTTGGGTGTAGTTATTGTCTATTCTCATTTATTAATATTTCCTTTGCTGTATTACATGAATATATAAAACTGTAAAATTTTTTTTTTGCTATTTGAATTAATATAATATTGGTTGTTTTTTAATCATCTTAATCCACTGTTCAAGAGAGGCTTCGTTCAAATACATATTCGGTGAAAAATCAACTAACGGAGCACCGCCATTTTTGTAATAATCATTCAAAAAGCCAGACCTACTGCCTTAAGATTGCGAATAAGGTTATTAGATTAAGTATGAGTTACGCTTGTTTATTGAGATTTTGTTTTTAGAATCTATGCTGACAATTGCATCTTTATTTTGATCTGCAAGAATGCATGCTTGTTGCAATACATAGTAAGGATGGTTTGTTATGTATTCCTTCCCTCCACTAGAGATATGTGTATATCCCAAAAGGTTCTGATTTTCAGCTTCAAATCCATTGGTAAATCCTAAAGTTTGTAGGATGGGGTTTCTACCCCAACACAAAGTGTCCCAAAATAATCAAACCATCTGTAATAAGAAATCAAACCATGTGTTCTTTTACAAATGTCCAGTTTGTTACCCTAATAATAATTGCCGGTTTGGCATACCTGACCAACATACATAACCTCTTGTAAAATCGTTAAATTATATATTTTTGTGTTACAATAAGGTAAAGAGGTTTATATGGTTTTAGAAAATAAACTGGGTATAACCGAATCGGCAGAACTTGCAAGAGAAGAAGAAAGAATTAGTAAGAAAAAAGCTATCGAGCTTTTTGAAAAAGGTATTCTTGATTCTTTAGAAGCAGGAAGATTTGAGTCTTTAGCAAAGATACACAAATATCTTTTTGAAGATATTTATACTTTCGCGGGCGAAATTAGAACTGTAAATATTGCAAAGGGTAGTTTTAGATTTGCACCTGTAATGTATTTAAAACAGGCTCTAGAGCATATTGATAATATGCCCCAATCAACCTATGAGGAAATTATTGAAAAATATGTTGAGATGAATGTGGCACATCCTTTTAGGGAGGGGAATGGTAGAAGTACACGAATTTGGCTTGATTTATTATTTAAAAAAGAACTCGCTAAAGTCGTTGATTGGTCTAAAGTCGATAAGGAAGATTATCTTTTGGCAATGGAACGCAGCCCTATTAAAAATGTTGAAATACGAGAACTTTTAAAACAAGCATTAACTTTTGATGTAAATAATAGAGAAATTTATATGAAAGGAATTGATGCAAGTTATAGTTATGAAGGTTATTTTGTTTATAAAACAGATGAACTATAATTGATTTAAAACTTGAAATTACAAGTAAAGCCTATAATGACATTAAAATAATTTCGGATTATATTGCTAAAGATAATAAAACTGCTGTAATAAAATTTGTGGGATTATTTAACAAAGCATTTAGAACTTTATATACCATCTTTATCTTGTAAAAACAAGAGATGATTTTACATATTTAGATGTTAAATTTTATGTTGTGAAAAGAATTATTTAGTTATCTATATAACTCAAGCTTGCCATTCAAAATAATCCAATCGGTGTCTTTTTATAAATTTCAAAACGCCGTTCCATTTAAGTCGATTGGTAAATCCAATCTACACTACTTTTCCGCATTTGATATTTTAAGTGTTCAAAAATCCTTGCATAGTTGGTTTTATAGCCGGAGATTGCGGGATATTTTTTACTGCAAGTTTTTGTGTAAGCGTTTGATCCTGATTTTGTGTTTTGTCAGGTTGCTTTTCTGCATTGGTTTCAGGTTCTTTCGCGCTGGTATTACTTGCTTCATTATTGTTTTTCTTTTCTGCTGCAAGCTGTTCATCTCTGGCCCTTGCGTTCCGGGTCATACGGTCACAAGTTCTTGCAAGCCAGATCATAAATGAAGGTACAAGTACGATTGTTGACAAGAATGTAAACATACTGTTATAAAGTTTTGCATGTTTAACATATTTGTTTTTACTATCTTTGAACACATCTTCAATTGCCTTAAGCGCAGCTTTTGCCTTATCTGTTGTGATATTTTTAAATGCAGTCTTAATTTCTTCTTCCGTTGCATCTTTAATCTCTTTTCCAACAATGATTTTAGCATTTTCTTCAACGGTTTTGTCCAGCCGTAAAAATTTCCGTAAGTTGCCGTTGTTGCCGGATACAAAATCCAAACACCCGCTGACTCCATCTTTATATAGATGAATATTAGTATATTTAGAATCAAGTTGTCTGTTATCAAGTACATTTATACCACCCATTGGAGAGAAGTAATTTTTAAATTTATTCCAGAGGTTTTTGTTGTGATTTTCAGGCTTAATATTCAGTGCAAGCCCGGAAATTTTTGAGAATAAGTTTGAGAATGCTCTTGATATTGCATGCGCCGCAAATAAGATCGCACCAAATGATGTAACATCACGCGCCAAAGTTTCTTTAACATCATATTTGTCGAACTCTTTAGCCTTTAATAGCCTTGTTGGAAGGCAAAATCCGAACAGAAGTGCAAGCATGGCAGGTACTGACATTGAGGCATCATCAAATTCAAAATGACTTAGGATATTTTTCAGTTTATCTGATTTAGTCACACGTTCGGCTGTTCTTGCAAATATTTGTTCCCTTCCTCCGAAACTAACATCCTTTTTATCTTTGTCTTCTTTTTTAGTTTCGTCTTTTGCAGGTTCCGGGGTGTTTTGTGCTTTTTCTGTATTATTAGCCTTATTATGTTTATTCATAAATGCAGGATTTTTTCCACCCAAACCGATTGAATATAAGTGAGGAATTAATGCATAAAAGCCAACAACAGCAGACCACATACCAAGATTGGTTATAATTCTTGAACCGCTTCTGCGTGCTACAAAATTCTTCAAAAATTCTTCAGCTTCCTGTTTGTTAAAGCCATTTTTTGCTTTTTCCATGGCTTTACCGGTTGAGTCTATTACATCATCGGTAAAGTCAGTCATTGTCTTGAGCAGCTTCTTAAATCCTATACCTTCTTTATCTTTATCAACAAGTTCAACACCATATTTACCTATTTTTTCCGGATTAACAACGATTTGTGCTGAACCTTCATTTACAGAAGGATCCAGATATTTTTTCTTGAGCGACATAAAGTCTCTGAGTAAACTATCGGTTAAATCTTCCGGTGAACCTTCTACTTTGGCTCCGGTAATTTTTTTCCATAAAGATTTTTTGTTATCTTTTGCAGATTCAATTTCTATTGCCCTCTGCATGTATGATTTAGAAAGTTCATTCAGCTTATCTTCACTTAATTGTCCGTTAAGAGTTGTGTTAAGAACATTTTTGAATACCCTCTGATAAAATCCTTCACGAGTCTTAACAACGTCATCAAGGGTAGCCGTATTTTCAGCTGCATAGTTCATGAAGTTATTTCCGAGTCCCTGAATCATGCTTACAGGAACATTATTTGCCTGACCGGAATATTTTTTTACAAACTTAAGGATTATAGCCGGGATAATAAAAGCACTTGGACCGCTTAAAATTTCGCGGATTCCTTCTCGACGGGCAAAAGCCCAGTTATACGGGCCTTCTTTCTTACCTGTTTCCGGATTAACTTCTCTTCTGTTAATCCCTTCAACTACACGCGGTAGAGCCATGCCAAATCCGTCCTGGGCAATGAATGAAAATGCGAAACCTCCGTTATTTATCGCATCCGCAACAGCGACCGGAAGATTTGCTAACCCTTGAAATGACGGTGTTGATTGATTTGGGTTGTTGTTTTTGTTTTTAAAATTGTTTTGTTTTCTGTTTTTGGCGGCGTTAACTTCAGCCGCAGTGATTGCTTTTACTGACATATCCCTACTTTACATTATTCATAACTAACTACACATATACATTTATTAAAAATTTTCAGTTTGACTTATTGCTATTTTTTGGGTAATGTTTAAGTTTTTTTACGAACTTATATCAATAAGTGTATTTATCATACTTAATATTTTTTATAAATTCAAGTTTTATACTACAAATATAACAGAAAGTTTACAAAAATTGTAATAAACTCTATGTTTAAATAAATATTTATTAGTAAACAAAATAAAATGGTAAACCAGAGTTGGGTTTACCATTTTATTTAAAGTTTAATTTTTCCGCCGGTTATACAAATCAAAAAATTTATTTTATTTGCCGGCAGCTGCTTTGTCTTTTTTCAGTGCATTTACCACATCGCCATACTGAGGGCAGTAAGAGAAGGCATCAACAACTTTTTCAATATCTTCTATCTGGGATTTTATAGCAGAAGCATTCCCTTTTTTCATGGCAATATAATGGTTAGAAGCATCAATTGCAGAATCTAAAAGTGCGCAATTATCAAGTTGTTCATAGACATCTTTTGGTTTTTGCGCGCCTTTTAGTAAGCTTTTGCACTGATTATTTCTTTTTTCAATAAATTTATTTTTAGCATTTATGTCAGATGAGGCATACATTGCTTTAGCTTTTTCTGTATCAAAGCAGTAATTCGGTTCTATAAAAGGTGAGTTAGGAATAATTGTAGAAACAAAGAATCCTGCTGATAAAATTGTCAATATAACCAGTATTGTAAGTCTTGTTTTATTTGTATTTTGCATGAAAACTCTCCTATTATTTTTTCATTATATTATCATTTTACAAATATTGTCAATATCATTTAAGTCATCTTCCAGAAGCATTTTCTGGAAAATCTCACATTCTTCTGCCGTATTAAGGATTTCTTCATATGCCGGATTTTTAAGTACAGATGGCATGTTTTCCATAGATTTTATTTCAACTATGTAATAATCTGGCATTTTTGATTTAATCGAAATAATTCCCATTGAGTTAAGCAGGTCAAAAAACATTGTAATAAGTTTGACAGATTTCCCAAGAAAGCTTGCGCATCTTACAAGTTCTATTTTCCCGTCATTATTGTTGCAAGCAAATTTCAGCATACCGGTTATCGTTTTTAAAAATTCTTTGTCATCAAAATACTTTATATTGTAATTCATAAAGTGGATTGCTTGAGGTGAGGAATTTTGAATTACGGACTCGAAAGTTTCACGATCGGCAGGGTAGTCAAAAAACATCAACGCGTCGCAATGTTCTGTATTTGTTCTTGAAATAATTCTGTTGCTTAAGTCTTTATACGGTAATAGTTCGTCACAAATTTGTTTATTTTCCGCAAAAATACGTATATTCAGTTTTGAACCCCTGACATAATCATTTACCTGGGATAAAATGCCTGTTTTTTTTCTGTGGTCGTATATTTTTATTGTATTTTCCGAAACTTCATCTTCCTTGAGATACGGGGAATGTATATCATCAATTATAAGCTGAACACTGGTATTTCCGTTAAATTCATTTATTTGCGGATGGAATGCCAAATCAAGCGGATCATCAGGAGATAGTGAAATATCCCCTTCCTGCCAGCGGATAGCCGTAAATTCATTTCCACCTGCTTCAAGGATTAAGCGGAGGTGGTTTTTATTATCGCCCATGAGCCTTTTTTGTTTCAGTGTGCAATTTTTTAAGGCAAAAATCGGGCTTGGATTTGAGGCCCCAAAAGGTTCAAGCTGGGATATTTCATTTACCAGTTCTAAATTTATTTCATCCGGAGATAATTCAAGATCTATTTTTATAAATGGTTTTAGAGAAGTCCCGTTTGTGGCTTCTTTAATTATTCTGTTAAGCTGCTCTTTTACACTTTTAAACGGTGTTTTTTCCGGAGAAAAGGATAACCCTGCGGCAAGTGAGTGCCCCCCATAGCCATCCAGCATGTCACCTATTTCGTTTATAACTTCATACAAATGGACTCCCTCAATACTTCTTGCGGAGCATTTTATTTGTTTTGTTTCTTCTGAATATGTCATAAGAAATGTTGGTTTGTAATATTTTTCGACCAACTTTGAGGCAACAATTCCTATTATACCGACATGCCATTTTGAATTAAACAGAATTATTGCAGGATTTTTATTTCCCTCTTTTTTAACCATATCATCTGCCTGCTCAAAGGTTTCCTGACAAAGTGTCTGGCGGATTCTGTTAAATTCGTTGAGGTTATGCACTGCCATTTCAATTTCCTGAGGATTTTCGGAGATAAGCAGTTTGATAGCAGCTTCTACAGTATCAAGTCTGCCGGAGGCATTAATTCTCGGTGCGACACCAAAAGCTATGGTTTCAGCTGTTAGGGCCTTTTCAACATTATACCCGGCGGATTCAATAAGGCGTTTTAATCCGTAATGTTTGCCTGAAGAAATTAGTTCTAGCCCTTTGGTTACAATATATCTGTTTTCGCCGATAAGCGGTACTACATCGGCAACTGTTCCTACTGCGGCATAGGGCAGAATTGAAGAAATATATTCCAGCTTATTATAGTATTCCAGAAGCCCTTGAGCCAGTTTAAAAGCAACTCCTACTCCTGCAAGCGCTGTCAGATAGCGGATTTGTTTGGCTGAAAGTTTTTCATCCAATGCGTTCGGAGCCTTAGGGTTAATAATTGCAAACGCTTCAGGCAATCGTTCCGGAGCCTCGTGGTGGTCTGTTATTATTACATCTATCTTGAAACTTTTTATAAAATTGACTTCTTCAAAATTGCTTATACCGCAATCAACTGATATTATTAACTTGGGTTTTAATGCAGTCATTAATTTTACAAGAGCTTTTGTGTCAAATCCATGCCCTTCTTTTTCCCGATCCGGAATAAAATAACTTACATTTGCATTAAGATAGGTTAAAGTCTTATATAATAGAGAGGTTGAGGTTACTCCGTCAGCATCAAAGTCACCATATATTACAATTTTTTCCTGATTTTCAATTGCTGTGGATATCCGTTTCACACTTTTTTCCATATCGCAAAAAGCTTTTGGATGTGTTAGAGGCATCTCTAGCGGGTTAAGAAATTCCTTTATATCTTCATCTGTTTCTATTCCACGGGAATACAAAAGTCTTTTAATTAAAGACTTTTCCGCCGTGTCTGTTTTGTTGAAGATCCATTCTTTAACAGTCATATTACTCTTCCCTAATGCTATTTTAGCATAAAAAATGTTTTAATGTCTAAAATTTGTTTTTGCATTATAACACTGCATTTTCTGAGGCGCATAGCAATAATACTAAAACAAAAGTAGGTTGGGGGTTTGTCCCTGAGGGACTTCCTATAACGCTCCGCTGTGTGGGCCGCATAGGTAAAAGGTCGATAAATAATATCCTATGTCATCCTGAACTTCCTTTTTCTTTAGCGCAAAGAAAAAGGAAGCAAAAAGAAAGCGCTATGAGTCGTGTGATTAAAAATTCAACCCAAGACTTGAAAAATATAAGAAATAGTATATAATAAAAGAAAAAGGAGGTAGATATATGGAAAAGTCAAGTATAGCACGGTATACGGGGGGGGGGGGTAACGAACCTCAAGGGAGACAAGGGTTTTTGTCAAAAATACCTTTCTTCAAATTTTTCTCAAAATCAAAGTTTTCTGTATCAGTTATAAATAAATATTATGTTGGGGTGAAACCCCAACATACATTGAACTGTGTGGGACTCATAGGAAAAAGATCAATAATAAATTTACAATGTCATCCTGAACTCGCAGCTCCTCTTGTTGCCGACGAAAAGGAGGCTTACAAGGGAGGGTGCTCGCAGAGTATTTCAGGATCTAGCCACCAACAAAAATGTGTGACAATCTGTACTGTATCAGGGAAAGAGGTATTAGATAAAGTAGGTTGGGCTTTCAGCCCAACATTAAAATATTGTTGTGTTAGAACCCCCAACCTACAAAAAGCTGACTCCACACCTAGCAAAGCTGCTTTTACCCTGGCAGAGGTTTTAATAACCCTAGGCATAATCGGGATTGTTGCCGCGATGACTTTGCCGACTATAATATCAAAGTATAAACGACAGGTTGTTGAAGTTAAGCTCCAAAAATTTTACTCAATAATGAATCAGGCTGTAACTATGTCACTTGCTGAACATAATGACATCCCATTAGAGTCTCAGCATGGGGAAAATTCTACCAACGCCGCTTATATTGAGAATTGGTATAAAACTTATATTACAAAATACATCAAACTTATAAAAGAAGAAGGCGTGGACGTAAGTCGTGCTTATTATAGGGTGGCTTTTCTTGACGGAAGTGGTTTTAATAGTTACTTTTCAAGTCTGACTGAAGAATCAAGCAACGATAATCTATATATATTCTTTTGTCTTAATTATTCTAAATGTGATCGTGGAAGGTATGACGGTTCTAATAGTTTTTTATTTATTTATGACAGAAATAAACCTGCTGTAGATCCTATATTTGCTACCTCCTCTAACTCCATTGAGGGCTTAAAAAATCAATGTTATAATATTGATACGGGAAGACGTTGGGGGTGTGCTGCACTTATAATGAAAAATGGCTGGAAAATTCCTGATGACTATCCCTGGTTATAAAAAAGCCTCCCGCAATAAGGGAGGCTTTTTTAGTTTAGTATCTTTCAAGATATCGGTCAATTTCCCATTGTGAGACATATGTTCTAAATGAATCCCACTCTTTACGTTTTGCTGACATAAATTCATTAAATGCGTGTTCTCCAAGGGCTGCACGGCCGACAAGAGATTTATCAAGATATTCAATAGCCTCAGCCAAACTGCCCGGGAGAGAATCTATTCTTTGTTTTTTGCGTTCTTTGGTTGTTAATTTATAAATGTTGCTTTCAACCGGTGCCGGCGGTTCTATTTTATTTCTAACCCCGTCAAGACATGCCTCTAAAATGGCTGCAAAAGCTAAGTAAGGATTGCAGGAAGGATCCGGAGATCTAAGTTCAACTCTTGTTGAGTTGCCGCGTTTTGCCGGAACTCTAAGTAATGCACTTCTGTTAGCAAGCGACCAGGCTAGATATACCGGAGCTTCATATCCAGGTACAAGCCGTTTGTAGCTGTTTACTGTCGGGTTGAGAATTGCTGTTATACTTTTTACGTGTTTTAGCATTCCGCCAATTGCATATTTTGCCGTTTCAGAAAGTTCATATTCTGCTTTCGGATCGTAAAAAGCATTTTTTCCGTCCTTGAAAAGAGATACATTGCAGTGCATTCCTGAACCGTTAATTCCATATATAGGTTTTGGCATAAATGTTGCGTGTAGATTGTGTTTTGCTGCAATTGCCTTAACTGCAATTTTGAAAGTTGCCACATTATCTGCTGTTGTAAGTATATCAGCATATCTAAAATCTACTTCATGCTGTCCGTCAGCAACTTCATGGTGGGATGCTTCAATGTCAAATCCCATTTCCTGCAATGTTAAGACAATATCAGATCTTACATCCTCTCCAAGATCTTCCGGCCCAACATCGTAATAGCCGGCTCTATCCTGGGTTGTTGTTGTTACTTTTCCATCTTTATCTTTTGCAAAAAGGAAAAATTCTGCTTCAGGCCCCATATTCATTGAAAATCCCATTTTTTCAGCTTCCTTCATAACCCTTTTGAGGTTGCAGCGCGGACAGCCTTCAAATGGAGTTCCGTCAGCATTGTATATATCACAAATCAGCCTTGCTGAGTGTATTCCCCCCTGTTCACGCCAAGGTAAGATTTGGAATGTATTTTTATCCGGATGGAAAAACATATCAGAGGTTTCTATACTTCTAAACCCTTTAATAGAGGAGCCATCCAGCATAATTTCGTTATCAAGTGCTTTATCAATATGCTCGGACGGGATTGTCATGTTTTTTACCTGACCGTTTATGTCAACAAATTGCAGCTTTATAAATTTGATATTGTATTCTTTGATAAGTCTTTTAATTTCCTCATCGCTAAATTGTTTGTTGTCCAGTCTTGTGTGCATAAATTCTTTCATAACATCCCTCTTTCATTTCTTGGTTTTACTTTTTTTTATTATCTTTCTATTAGAATACTTTTTTTTTTAAAGGTCAATACTTTAATATATTAAGAATAGATTAAGAAATTCACTTATATATCGTTTTTCAAATTTTTTATATTTAAAAATAAAAATTTTTATATTAATTTTCTTATTTTAAGACGTATTGGCATAATTCTTGGCATTTTTATTTGTCATTTTTGAATTTTTTAGTTTTTTGAATTATTAAGTTTTGTAACAAAATACTTAAGATATAGCAATTATATACTAAAAAAATACTTTATATAAATGTAAGCAATAACGAATTAAATAAACACGAGATATAACATACACACTAACTACACTACCTACTACTACACACTAACCTTCTACACACGAGGAATCGAAAAAGATTCCAAAGCTCTATCAAAAGATAGAGTTTTTTTTTTGTTAAAAACTGACTTTTTGAAATTCCCTGACAGAGATTATTTTTATGCCATTCATGAAATATGATTTTGAAAATTTAGAGTGCCCTTAAATTTTCAGCACCTTTAAGGTAGACATATTTTGGAATAAAGTTGTCAAGACAGTTCATAATAATCATTACACGAATACATTTTTCAATGGAATTTTGAACTGAAAGTTCCGGCATACACACCATAGCCGTATTATTCCAGCCCAATTCGCTTCTTACAAATTTTGCCGGATAAGCAGCATCCAGATCACTGGTAACCGTAAATATTATATGAGAAATATGCTTTTCAATAATGGCATTTTTTTTAACTAATTGCTTCATCAACTCTACCGTTGCGGCTTTAATAGCCTCCGGAGTGTTTTCATCAACCGTAATCGCTCCTCTTATGCCTTTTGTAATCATTTAATCCCCCCCCTATTTTTTTAATCCGTTATACCAGTCTCTGGCTGGCATTTCTCCCTTACCTTCAGGTTTTACTTTTATTAGCATAATGCAATTTTTGCCGCATGCTACTTTTATACCTTCCTTTGTTACTTCCACAAATTCTCCGGGCGTCCCTTTCCCTTCACAAACGCAGGTTTTCATAACTTTTATGATTTTTCCGTTGTGCTTGAAGTATGCTGAAGGAGATTTATAAATTCCTCTTACTAAATTGTGTATTTCATTTGCAGGTCTTTCAAAATTTATTTCTGTTTCTTCTTTATTCAACTTATTGGCCATGCAAACACCTTCTTCACATTGTTTTTCAGGCTTAATTGTATGGTTGAATAATCCAAGAAGAGTTTCTTCTATAAGTTTGGGTGACTTTTCACTAATTTCTTCACACAATTCTTCACAATTCATCTCTTCAGAGATTGGGATTGTAATTTTTTTACAGACATCGCCGCAATCAAGGCCCAACTCTGTAATCATAGTACAAATTCCCGTTTCTTTATCTCCGTTAATAATTGCACGTTGAATAGGGTTTGCTCCTCGGTATTTAGGCAAAAGCGATGCATGAAGGTTAATTGTTTCGAACTTAGGAATATCCAGTACTTCCTGGGATAATATTTGCCCGAACGCAAATGTTACAAAAAAATCCGGGTTAAGTTTTTTCAGTTCTTCTTGGATTTCAGGTTCTTTTCTGATTGATTTTGGCTGAAAGACCGGAATACTGTGGTTAATCGCAAACTCTTTTATCGGGGACATTGTTAATTTATGTCCGCGGCCTGCCGGTTTATCAGGTTGCGTAACAACTGCGGACACTTCAATATTTTCAGAATTATACAAATACTCAAGTGATTTCAGGGCTATCTGCGGAGTACCAAAAAAGATTATTTTAATCATTTTTTAATTCTTCCTCCAATTCAGGTTCATCTAAAAGCCTATCGGGCTCGACCGGTGGAAGATTAAATTTTTGAAGAACATTGTCTGCTTCAAATCTGTTAACACAGTGGTCTATAAATAATATTCCGTTAAGATGATCAAATTCATGCTGGATTGCTCTTGCAAGCAATGAGCCGTCTTTTGCCTCTAATGTAAACGGCCTTCCGTTAATGTCAAGGGCTTTTACCATAACATTTTTGTAGCGGCGCACATCAGTGTATGCTTCCGGAAAACTCAGGCAGCCTTCATTACTTATGCAGGCTCCGGATTTTTTTATAATTTTGGGGTTAATAAAAATCATAGGTTTAAGCGGTTCATCATTAGAAGAAACATCTATAACAAACACACGGTAGTTTATTCCGATCTGCGGGGCGGCTAGACCCACGCCATTTTTTGCGTACATTGTCTCAAGAAGATCCTGCACAAGATCTGCAATCTTTTTCGATACTTTATGAACTTCTTTGGAAGGCTCTCTTAAAGACGGAGTTCCATATGTTAATACATTTTTTACAGCCATAGTTAATTACCTCTTTTATAAAGTATATTTTACTATAAAGTTTAGGCTTTGGCAATCTATCTTACATTCAAAAATTTATGCATTTGGGGGATAAGTCTTGTCTTAGGATATTTACTTTTAAACATTTTAAAAATCTTTTCGCAAAATTCTGTAGTAACGCTAAATTTATCATTAGTCATTTCCGGTTGGAGGATTATCTCACAATTATTCTGCTTTGCTATTTTGATTGCGTTATTTATTTCATCTTGGGTAATATTATTGTTAAATACAATTTTGGCAAAGAGTTCTTTGGATTTAGCAATACTAAAAAATTCTTCAAATATGTCAGGATTTATTTTTTCACCCGTTGCGCTTTCCAGCTTGATATCAGCGGAAACAATGTCAATAAAGTCTGTAAGCTCTGCTAAAAATTCCGGTAAGGTAGCATTTGTTTCCAGATAAATAGTGTGTCCGCATTTACGCGCCATTGGTAAGAATTCTTTTAAAAATTTATGTGATAGCAGAGGTTCTCCGCCGGTTAGGGATATTGTAAGGTTTTTACCGTATGAGTTTACAGTATCCAAAAGTTTTTCCGGCGTGTATTCAGTGGCCTTTGACGTTTCAAAATCCGTATCGCAATATTTACATTTTAAGTTGCAGCTGCAAAACCGGATAAATAACTGTTCTTCCCCTACGTGAGGGCCCTCGCCCTGAATTGATAAAAATATTTCTCTTATGTACGCATTATTCATTGGTAATATTTTCTCTTATTGATCCGCTTGACATTTTCTTCAGCTTTTCATACATTCTTATTTCGTCCTGTGACAAGTTTTTCGGGAGCTGAATTTCTACGGTTACAATTATATCACCAAATTTTTCATTTGTCTTTAAACCTTGATTTGCCATACGGAATTTCTGCCCTGAGTTGGTCATGGGAGGAAGTGTCAGTGTTAATTTTTTATCTAAAACAGAAATAGGTACTGAGCCTCCAAGTACAGCTTCAAACGGGGTTATCGGAAGTTTAACCAGGATGTTATTGTCATGAATTTCAATATTTGAATTCTGTTTTATTTTAACTGTTATATAGATGTTCCCGTTTTCTCCGCCCCAAAATCCGGGATTGCCTTCTCCTGCAAGTCTGAGTTTTGAGTTGTTTTTTATTCCGGCCGGAATTTTGACCGTAATTTTTCTTGTGGAGTTAAATACTCCGCTTCCGCTGCATATTTGGCATTTTGTGCCGTTGATAAATTTCCGGCCTCTGCAGTGTGGGCAAAGTTCTTTGTGGATTATGTTAAGAACTCTTTCAGTGCCTTTAATTGACTCTGACAAGCTGATTGTAATATCTGTTTTTATATCATCGCCGTTTTGCGGTTTATTTTTTTTGTTTTGATGGTTATGATTTTTAATTATTTCATCAAGGATTGAGTTAATCCTGTTTTTAAAAAATTTTTGGCGATAAATCTCATCCTGAGTGGTTGTATTACTCTTTGTTGTATTTTGATTATTTTGAGTTTTGTTTTTTTTATTTTGATTGTTTGAAGTTTGTTTAAATGTTGTTTTGGAATTTTCCTGACTTGCCTTTTTAAAATTATTTCCGGCAAAACTGTTTTTGGGCGTTTTATAGAACCCGTTTACCATGTCGTATTGTTTCCGTCTGGTTGTATCTGAAAGTGTTTCGTAAGCTTCCAGTATGTCTTTAAACTTTTGTGCACTTTCAGGCGCTTTATTTATATCCGGATGGTATTTTCTGGCCAAAGACCGGTAAGCAGCTTTTACTTCTGCTGCTTCACTGTCCGGGGTTACTCCGAGAATGTTATAATAATTCTTTTTAGTCTTTATTTCCATACATTTATTTATAATGATCCCGGGAAATTTTTCAACCTGATATGTAAGATAATTTTATCTACATCAAATAGATGATATTTATTTCTTTTGTTAAAAGTTTTAATTCCTTATTCCGTATATAAATATATAAGATATGGAAAACGCTAAGTTTTTCATACCTCCTCCCCAAGTCTGGTAGCCGTTTTATCTAAGACGGCTTTTTTTTTTGCGAAAAATTTGATACAATAAACTTATGAATGAACAAACTTATGAAGATTTTATATCAACGGTCAGTCATGAATTGCGTACTCCTTTAACATCAATTCGCGGCTTTTCACAGACAATGCTTGCTTCTTGGGATCGCCTTGACGACGAGAGTAAAAAGAAATTCCTGAAAATTATTGAGGAACAGTCAAATCGACTTATAACTCTTGTTGAAAACATGCTTTCTGTAACAAAACTCCAAAGTTCAAAAGACATGTTGATTTATAAGGAAACGGATATTAAGCCTATAATTAATACTG
The DNA here is from genome assembly GCA_944325075.1 of Candidatus Gastranaerophilales bacterium. Taxonomy (GTDB): domain Bacteria; phylum Cyanobacteriota; class Vampirovibrionia; order Gastranaerophilales; family Gastranaerophilaceae; genus UBA1221. The sequence goes on along the minus strand of CALUYU010000020.1, from coordinate 20,918 downwards.
TTGTATCAATTGTTAAAAATCAATATCCTTCAAGAAAGTTTGTTGTGGATGTAAGCAATAAAACTCCTACAGTTTTGGTTGATCGTGATAAATTCCAGCAGGTTATGATGAACCTGATTGAAAATGCTGCTAAATATTCTTTTGAAAACAGCGATATAACGATTAAAATTACTTCCTGCGAAAACTGTGAGTTCGTCTCAATAAAAATTTCCGATACCGGTGTAGGAATAAAACCGGAGGATCGAGAACGTATATTTGATAAGTTTTCAAGAATTGATAACCCTCTTACAAGAAAGGTTCAGGGCAGCGGCCTCGGGCTTTATATAACTAAAAATCTTGTTGAGAAAATGAAAGGGAAAATTTCTGTAGATTCTCTTGCTAAAGATGACGGTAAATCTTTTATTACGACTTTTGAAGTCAGATTTCCGGTATGTAATATTGAAAATCAGGCGAGGGAAATATGCAAACAGTAACTTTAATCATTGATAAAAGACGGGAACTTTCTGTTAAGTATAAGAAGTTGCTTGAAAATGACTATTCTTCCGTTATTATTTCAAAAAATTTTATTTCTGCAATGAAGTTTATTCAGGATAAAGAACCTGATTTAATTATTGTTTCGGATAGCCTAGGGGCGGATTTGGATGAATATTGCAGGGAAATCCGTGCTCTTACGTATAATATGCGGCCTATTATTGTTGCTGTTTCCAAATCTGCGGATATTTCTGATAAGTTAAAAATTCTTGAAAGCGGGGCTGATGATTTTATCAGTGAGCCGATTAATTCTGATGAGTTCGTTATGAGAATAAGGGCGCATTTAAGGCGGGAATTTGAAACAAACCTTGATGATAAAAAAATGCTGCCCAATAAAAATTATTCTATGCGTGCGCTTAAAAGGGTTCTTTCTTCAGGAAAAAATTGGGCTTGCATGCTTATTAATATTGAAAATTACAAAAATTACATGGAAGTTTATACTAAACTTGCATCGGATAAGCTTTCTCAAACTTATTCTGCAATTATCGCCTCAACTTTGAATGAGCAGGATTATCTTGGAAGTCTTGATGATGATCAGTTTTTGGTTGTAACAGATGAGTTAAAAGCGGAAAAAGTTGCAAAATTTTTGATTTTTGCTTTTGACTCAGTCGTCACTAAATTTTACTCAAACGCCGATTTGGAAAGAGGTTTTACTATTATGCAAGGTGACAGTCAGGCCGGGAAACGTTCTGAGTTTGTGCATACAACAATTGGTATTGTTACGTATAAAACCAGAGAATATAAAGATGTTTATGATTTACTGGCTGATTTAATTAATATTCACAACCTTGCAAGGCTGCCGGATAAGTCTAATTATTTAATTGAAAGAACCAAGCTTTCCGCAGAAAATGCTGTTTTCCAAAAAACTTATAATAAAAAAATACTTATTGTCGAGCAGGATGAGGCGTTAAATCTTTTGTTGACTACTATTTTAAGTTTACAAGGGTATGAGACAAAAATTGTAAATACTTTTTCATCATTTGATTTGTCATTTATGCCGGCTGTAATAATTCTTGATACCGGGGACTATGAAACTCGTCCAGGACTTGAGTTTTGTAAAAAGATAAAGAAAAATCCGGAATTAAAAAATAGTAAGCTTATCGTAACCTCAGTATTCCATGATAAAGAATCGATATTAAAATGCGGGGCAGATTTATACCTTCCAAAACCATACGAAATGGCCGGTTTAGTTAAGTGGGTTGACTCGTTCGTAAAAGAATTTAATTCATATTAGAAAATTTTTATCTGACTAATTTTTTGTGCTTATGCATAATGGAATAAATTTACATGTTTTGAAACGATTGGTCTTTGTGCATAAACATTTCCGCGTGTCTCTGGGATATAGTATTCAGTGAAATACTTTTAATAAGTAACTCTAAAGGTCATTCTGAAATTACAGCCCCTATTTTATCGCATGATCTCGCCTTATCTGGTGTAAAAAGGATGTTGGACTTTCGGCCAGACGTTGCCGTTATCGTCTTAACAACAAGTTCATTCCGGCATGGAAGTAATTTTTAAACTCCGTAAATGATCTAATCTTCAACAACATTTTAATAATATATGTTGGTCGGAGATAGAATTTTTTTAATGCCCTTTTATGAAGCTTAAACACCTGAGCTTTAGTTAAGTGATGAGTGTTAACTGATGGGTAAAAGTATGCGCTTTTAAAGGATGTATCTGCATCAATTAAATTGTGTTCTTTTGCATATTCGTAAAATTTTGTTCCCGGAAGCGGTGTTGCTGTATAAAAACTTATAAAATCACTATCAAGTTCTATTGCAAAATCTATTGTATCCTCAACAGTTTCTTCTGTTTCCCATGGCAGGCCTATAACAAAATAATTATATATTTTTATCCCGAATTTTTTGAAGATTTTTACTGTCAGGCGGACATCGTCCAGAGTAATTTTTTTCCCTATATGGTCAAGCATTTCCTGAGAACCGCTTTCTACCCCGATGCTGACAAGCCGGCATCCGGCTTTATACATCATTTCGGCCATTTCTTCATCTGCTGTGTCGGCTCTTGTATTTGCTGACCAGGTAATTTTAAGCCCGTTGTCAATTATCAACCGGCACAATTCCATTACCCAATCTTTATCTATATTAAATATATCAGACCAAAATAAGAAATTTTTAATTCCATACACATTTACACATTCTTTTATTTCATCAACGATATTCTGCGGCGACCGTTTCCGAACCTTTGCACCGGCTGTAGGCGTTGCAAGGCAAAAGAAACAGTGAAACGGGCAACCTCTTGACACTTTTATAACCGCTTGGACTTCATTTGTGTCCGGCCGTCTGTAAAGATTATTATCAACTAAATGTCTTGCCGGAAACGGCAGTGAATCTAAATTTTCAATAAACGGTCTTGCTCCGGTAAATTTTACACGTAAGTCATCGCGGTAGTATATGCCTAAAATGTTTTCAGGTTTTTTGTCCTCAAGAAGTTCTTTTAATGTTTCTTCAGCTTCTCCATATATAATATAATCAAGATCCTTTGCAAAATACATTACCTCAAATGCAACAGTTAAAAATGCAGCCCCCTTTGCAATTGTAACGACATTAGGGCAAATTTCTTTTGCTATCGTAAAAGCTCCAATATCATTTTTAAAAGTCGGCGTTGCTACATTTACCAGTAAATAGTCCGGCTTAAATTCTTTTAAATCATCCTCAAAATTCCCGCCTAAGCTGTAGTCGGCAATTTTTGCCTCCAAACCGCATTGTTCCGAAACTGCTGCCAAATACATTAAATCACTTGGCGGAAGAGGCGGAATAACAAGTAATTCTTTTGTTGGCTGCTGGCAGCGATCCTCGCGGTTCATAACCGGGGATGGAGGGTAAATTAATAAAATTTTTTTCTTTTTAGTATCTATTTCAGTCATTTTATTTCTCTTCAGTTACTTGTTAATTTCTACTATTCTTTTTCTTTTACAGTATATGCAACAATGGTTGCGAGTAAAAGACTGAGGGCTCCTATGTAAAAAGTATATTCCCAATGATAATTTACTAGATTATTTTCAACAGAAAATTCGCATTTTGAGATTATCCAGGCAACAAGCGTACAAACAAAAACCTGCGGGCCGGCAATAAATATATTAAAAATTCCCATAACAGATCCTTCTGTACCTTTTTTGATATATCGAGAAAGCATTGCAAAAGGTAATGCACAAATACTTGCCCATCCTATTCCGGCAAGCCCCATCATTGCTGCTACAAAATATAAGTTCTTTGAAACAGCCATTCCAAGATATGCAAAAATCATGGATATCATTGATATAATATGAACTTTTTTATTCCCATACTTTGCAGATATAATTCCAATCGGTATAGCCACCAAAAAACATACCAGGTTGAATATTGCAAAACATACAGAAGAAAAATTGGTTCCTGTAAGTGTTGCGTTTTCGTATAATTTTGCAGTAATTCCGTCTACTGTAGTCATATCCGGAACCCCGAAAACAGTGTGCACTGAATATTGGGTAAAGAATATCATCATGCACATAGTTCCTATCCAGGTGAAAAATTGCATTAAGCATATTTTTGAAACTTCCGGTGAAAGTTCAAAAAATTCTTTCAAAGACTGCCAAAACGTACCTTCTTCTTCTTTTTTTTGTGCAGTCGTTTCTGCTGTATCTTTTACTGTTGATTTTTCTTTTATAGTTAAACAAGTCCAAATCATGCCCAGAGTAAACGCCAATGCCGCCATTATAAACTGGGATGCAATAGACATTTGATAATCAAAAGCCCATTTTAAAAACGGAGCGGTTCCTGCTGCGACTACTGAACCCAAACCAATCGCAAGGCTTATGTAGGAATTTGCAAGAGAGTGCTGCTCTGCTGGCATAACATCAGGTATTAATGCTCTATATGGACCTTGCGCGATATTTACACAAGCATCAATAATCCAGATCATTATAGCCGCAATTAATAAAGCGGTCAGCGGCGGAAGATTTATTCCGGTCAGATTATGTAATAAATTTGCAACAGAAGCAGAATTGGGAAAAATCCATAATGCAAGAGCGGCGATTAATGCTCCGCCAAGAAGATATGGTCTTCTTCTTCCAAAAGGAGAAATGGTCTTATCACTTAGTGCTCCCACTATAGGCTGTACAACCATTCCGGTAAATGGACCGGCCAGCCATATTAAACCATATAAAAACGGGGATGCCCCTAAACTTTCTGTTACTGGCCCTGACAATATAATTCTCATCTGCCAGGCAAATTGAAGTCCAAAAAATCCAAGGCAGAAGTTAAGAAATTGTGCAGTCGAAAATTTTTTTAAATTATTATTCTCTTCCATTAAATTCTCCCATAATCAAATCCCTATATACACAATACTAGGAATATATCTGCTAGTCAAGGTATAAAAATTTATTTTAAATCTGTTGACAACGTTTTATTTTTTGTGTCAAGTTTAAAAATTGGTTTCCCATCTTTTTTGTCAAATGCAGTTAATTCATAATAGAAATTATCCGGCTCTGCCGTTCTGTTTAAAATAATTCTTGGAGTCCCGGTTTTTGGATTCATTATTACTGCATTGTGAAATGCTCTGTTTTCAGGAATAGTAATGCTTTTTTCAAGTTTGTCTGTTTGGGCATCAAAAAATTCAACTTTTTCTAAATAATGTATGTTTGTTTCTTCTGAGTATTTTTTAGGGTTAAACGTTAATACTCTATATTTGCCTTTTTTATCTTTTGGGCATTCTTTGATTGATACTAATTCTCCGTTAAGGCCTTCTTCAAATGTGTAAATTGTTCTTGGGTGTCCGCTGTACCAGTTTTGCGTTACTGTGGTTTCCCCTACTTTTATGCGGTCGTCATTATCAAATTTTCTTAGATATTTTACAAAATCTTTTTTATAGCGTCTTGGGCGGGCGCTTGATTTTAGATCTTGTTTAATGTCATATTGCTCATATGTGAGCATATCAATAAATGCATAATCTTCTTCTGCTTTTCTTACATCTCCATCTATTTCATAATCAAGCTTTCTGGCAAAGTTTGTGTAATGATCAATCGGCTGCATTATATTTTCTGTTGCATTATTGTTGTTTGGGATAATATTATTGTCATTCCTTTGCATTACTTCAGGTATCATGTCTTCTGTCCTGTCTTGTTTTATTTTAGATTTCTTTGCCAATGAAAACCAACCTTTTTTCCTCCCGACAATATATGTTGCGGCAGAGATAGCAAGAATTGAAGCGGCTATTACATATTGAATAGATTTGCTGCCGATTTTATTCCCAAATGAATTTTCCCGGCGGTCTGCCTGCTGTGTATCGGACTGTTTGGGCGAAACTTTTTCCGGACGATTGTTTGCCGACCTAAAACTTATTGGTGTTATTCTTGCTATTTTCATTGGATTTATATCCCCCATCCATTAAACAATTGTAAATATTTTTTTTTGCTATATTTTAAAAAAGTGTAACATAATATTATATTTATAAATAATCTATATCAAGGTAATTTTTTATTTTTTTATTTTGATTGCCGCGTCTATAAGCCCCTTAAAAAGCGGATGCGGACGATCCGGTCTTGATTTGAATTCAGGGTGGAATTGTGAGGCGACAAACCAATTTAGTTTTGGAAGCTCAACAATTTCCGCGAGCATTCCGTCAGGAGACATCCCTGAAAATACCAGGCCTGCATCTGATAGGGCCTTTATATATTCATTATTAACCTCATATCTGTGACGATGTCTTTCTGATATTTTTTCTTTTCCATAAGCCTTGTAGGCAACAGAACCTTTTTTCAATACGCACTCATACGCCCCTAATCTCATTGTACCGCCGTAACCTTGCACATTTTTCTGTTCAATCATTAAATCTATAACCGGAGCAGGAGAATTTTCGTCAAATTCTGTTGAATTTGCCTCTTTTAGTCCTAAAACATTTCTTGCATATTCTATAACCGCACATTGCATACCAAGGCATAAGCCTAAAAACGGTAGATTATTTTCCCTGGCATATCTGATTACGTTTAATTTCCCTTCTATTCCGCGGATACCAAATCCTCCCGGTACAACGACTGCATTTATGTCTTTCATCAATTCTTTGCAGGCTTTAAAGTCAACACAATCTTCAGAGTTAATCCATTTTATATCAACTTTTACATCATCTGCATACCCGGCATGTTTTAAGGATTCCACAACTGATATGTACGCATCGGAAAGTTTTGTATATTTCCCTGCAATCGCAACAGTAATAGTATTTTTCGGATTTTTTATATTGTTTACAAGTCTTTTCCAAGCTTCAAGATCCGGTTTCCGATCCTGAACCTGAAGTATTTTCAATACAACTCCTGCCATATTTTGTTCTTCCATTGCAAGAGGTACTTCATAAATACTTTTCATATCGCGGCACTCAAGAACAGCTTCTTTTGAGACCGAACAGAAAAGTGCAAGTTTTTCTTTTTCTGTTTTCGGAATAGGTTTGCTTGTTCTGCAAACTAGAATTTCCGGCTGAATACCGTAACTTCTCAAAACGCTGACACTATGTTGAGACGGTTTTGTTTTAAGTTCTCCGGATGTAGGAAGATAAGGCAAAAGTGTGCAGTGGATTGAGACCGCATTGCCAATTCCGATTTCTGATTTAAATTGTCTTATTGCTTCAATGAAAGGTAAACTTTCGATATCACCGATTGTTCCGCCGATTTCTATTAGTTGAAAATCAGGTTTGAACTGTTTGGTTGCTGCAACAATTCTCGCTTTAATTTCGTTTGTTATATGCGGGATAACCTGAACAGTTCCTCCAAGGTAATCTCCGCGTCGTTCTTTTTCGATGACATGCTGATAAACACTGCCGGATGTTACATTATTATATTTCCCCAAATTAGTGTCTGTAAATCTTTCATAGTGTCCAAGGTCAAGGTCTGTTTCTGCTCCGTCATCTGTTACGAAAACTTCTCCATGCTGAAAAGGGCTCATTGTTCCCGGATCTACATTTATATACGGATCAAATTTTTGATTTATTACTGAAAATCCTCTTGCTCTTAAAAGTCTGCCTAAAGATGCTGCTATTATTCCTTTGCCTAGTGAGCTTACAACTCCGCCTGTAATAAAAATATATTTTGTCATGCTATACCCCTTAAATTCCAATCTATAAAGTTTCGTTTTCTGGCTTTGTAATAAATATAAAAATTAAAGTAAAATTTTTTATTAAATAATTTAAGAATTACAAGTAAAAATTACTAATTAATTTTAGGAACTTTAAAAAATCCGTTTTCTTCTTCCGGTGCGTTTGCCATTAATTCTTCTTTGGTTTGTTCGTAAACAACTTTGTCTTCTCTCATAACGTTTACAAAATCAATTACCTGAGTCATTGGTTTTACATTTGATGTATCAACTTCATTCATTTGATCTACATACTTTAAGACATCGCCTAGTTGTTTTGTGTATAATTCTTTTTCATCATCTGTTAATTCCAGACGGGCCAATTTTGCAACATGTTCAACATCTTTTATTGTTATCATTGTTTCGTCTCCATTTAAAGTTTTACTTCTAATAAATCATATCATAAAATTAAAATATGGAGATAAAATATTACATAAACTTAATTATTTTACATAATAATTTACGGGTGATATACTTAAATTAATCTGGGAGAATATTTTGAAAGCTGACACAAAAGCCAATAGTAATATTGATGAACTGATAATTTTATATAAAACCTGTAAGGACGAGAAAAAAAAGAGGATGCTTCATATAAGGATTATAGAGCTTGGAATGGATCTTGTAAAAAAAATTGCTGCTCCTCTTGCATTTCAGGCACTATCGCCTATGGAAGATCTTGTCCAGGTCGGAGCTGTCGGCTTAATTAAGGCCGTTAAATTTTTTGAACCTGATAAAAATGCAAAGTTTTATACTTATGCAAATTATTTTATCAAGGGCGAAATCAGGCATTACATAAGGGATAAAGCAGCACTCATAAAAACCCCGCGTAAACTTCAGGAGATAATGTTCAAAATTTATAACGCCAGAAAAGAGTTTAAAGAAGCCGGGAATATTGATCCGACAAATACCCAGATTGCGCAATATATTAATATTCCTCTGGAAAAGGTTGAAGAGGTAATGAAGGTTGAGCAGTATAAAACAATGATTTCTCTTGACCAGACAATTTCTTCTGATAATGAGGACATTTCGCTTTTGGATAAGATTCCGTCTGGTGATTATCAGGAATTCTGGAATTCGTATGAAGATAAGCTGATGATTGAAAGCGCTATTGAAAAACTTCCTGCGGATTTAAAAGAGGTATTGGAGTTGAGTTTTTATGAGGAACTTAACCAGAGAGAAATCTCTGAAAAACTTAATCTTTCCCAGATGCAGGTTTCGAGAAGGCTTAAAAAAGCCCTTAATAAAATGTATGAAATAATTAAAAGATATTGAGGATATTTTATATGAACATGTATTTATTATTATTTGGAATTTTATTTTTTGTATTTTGTATAGGAACAATATTCGGAAGTTTTCTTAATGTTGTTATTCTAAGGGCCTTCAGCGGGGAATCAATTGTTTTGCCGCCTTCAAAATGTCCGAAATGTTCTAACCGTCTTAAGTGGTGGCATAATATTCCTATTATTTCTTATATTCTGTTAAGAGGGAAATGCTATTTTTGCCATGAGCCGATAAGTATTCAGTATCCGATTATAGAATTTATCACCGGATGTTTATTCGTTGCTGTTTTTATGGTTTACGGGCTTAGCATTGACACTATATTTGCTTTGATAATTATGTGTTTGCTGGTTGTTATTTCAGTTACGGATATAAAGGAAAGAGTTGTATTTGACGCGCATACATATTCTCTGATTGCAATAGGGCTGTTTTATAATTTTTATCTTACTATTGTCCAAATATTGGTTAAGGTAAATACAATTGTCGGTTTTGTGCCGACAACCGAGTGGTGCCTTACTAATCCTATGACGGTGTCTTTATTAGGACTTATTTTAGGTGCTGTTATAATGGAAATTGCTGCACGTATCGGGTACCTGATTGCGGGAGAGAGAGCTTTCGGGGAAGGTGATACTTATATTGCGGCAGGGCTAGGAGCTGTTTTTGGCTGGAAAAATATTATATGGATTGTTATTTTAAGTATTGCTATACAGATTATATTCACATTGCCGTTATTTATAAAAAAGCTTGCAGCAAATAAAGATTGGAAAACTATTATTTCTCTTATTTTATTTTTTATATACGCGGCCGGAATGTTTGTTGTTCAACATAAAACAACTTTATTAAATAATAGTTTATATCTGATTTTGGCTACTGCGGGGATGGTTGTTCTTGGTATTTGGGCCTGCCTGGAAGTTATTAAGGGCTTAAAGAACAAAAATACTTTAACATACCTGCCATTTGGGCCGGCACTTGCAATTGCTGGGTTACTTTTGCTTATAGTAAATTTTTAGTTAATAAAGATTATGCAGAAATAAAAATAAAAAGACCGGAATTTTCTTTTTCGTTAAGAAAATTCCGGTTTAATAAAATTAAGAAAGTTACACTTCAAATAATTTTCTGAGTCTGTTCATTATATCTTCTTCATCGAGTTCATTTGTTTCTTTATTAAGATTAATAGCCATTTGATAGTAATTTGCGGCATCATTTGTAAATCCCATTGCCTGACTTGCACGGCCTGCGTTGAAGTAGGCAAGTGTATATTCAGAATCCAGTTCAATTGCAGTTTCAAAATACTCAAGCGCTTCTTCTGCATCGCCCAGACCGTCAAGATAGAGAATACCTAAATTATTTTGCGCAAACGCGTTTTCAGGATTAAGTTCTATGGACTTGTGATATGCGACAAGCGCTTCTTCTATGTAGTCTTTTTCGTAAAGAGCAATGGCTGCCTTTGAATACCCACGGTAATCCTGCGGATCCGCAAGTATTGCATCACAATATGCTTTTATAGCCTTATCTAGGTCGTAATCGGCCATGTATGTGTCGCCAAGCGCAATATATAGTTCATAATTTGCCGGATTTAAAATTATTCCCGCCTGATATGTAGCAACAGCCGCTTCTATGTTGCCGTTAACTTCAGCATAAATTGCGCCAAGTGCCTGGCAAACGATTGATGTCCATTCGTTATCAGGATTTATTGCAATTGCTTTTTGGTAATGTTCAATTGCGTCATCATATAACTCAGCTTTTGAATAAGCATATGCAAGTGAGTTATTGTAATAAGGATTTTCACTGTCTCTTTCAAGTGCAAGTTTAAATGCGCTTATAGAATTAATTTTATCCTCTTTACGTAAATATAAATGACCTAATTCATAGTAAATAGATGCTGATTCAATATCAAATTCAAGTAATTTTTCATAGCATTCTATTGCCTCTGTTGTGTTATCCGGAAAATATGTCTGTAAAACAGTCGCAAGTTTTATTAATACGTCTCTGTTAAGCGGATTTGATTCCAGAACTTTTCTGTAGCAGTCTGCACAAAGGTCTATTTCTTTATTTTTAAGGGCAAGATCTCCCATTTTGTCATAAAACAATTGTGTGTGGTTTGTTCCGGTAACGGCCTTACGGTATAGTTCTTCTGCTTTGTCATAGAGCTTAAATTTTTCTAAGAAATTTCCGACAGTATTATAGCTGAAAACGCTAATATCATCGGAAAGCTTTTTGTATAACATTTTAAGCATAGGTCTATCCCATGCCAGCATTAAACTTCCTGACAAAAAGTAATAAATAAAGCTCATGTAATCACACACATTACCCTGTTTGGAATTTATTTTTTCAAGCAGAGCCTGTGATAAAACTAATCTTGGGCGGGCGGATTTAAGTTTCCCGTTTTTTATAGCTGATTTAAATTCATTAACGGCTTCCGGATATTTTTCTGCCATCTGCATAAAAAAGCCTGTATATAAATGTGCATTCATGTTATCAGGCGCAAGTGATACTGCGGTTTTACACTGATCTATGGCTGTATTAATGCTTATCTGGCCCTGTTCCCACATTAGTGTTGCCAGTCGGTAATATGTTTCCGGAATTGTCGGGTCGTACTTTACGGCGTCAATATAATTTGTTATCGCTTCCTGTAAATCTATACTATCTTTTCTGATTAAATATCTTTCATGGCAAATTCTTGCTTGTTCTAAATGTTTTTTTGCCTTTTGATTTTTTTCGTTATCTATTGAGATAAAGGGTTGTGCTAAAATTTGTTCTGACATTTTGAGCTCCAAATAAAATGTGTATGTTTATTTGTTCGACTTTAAATTTCGTAACTTTAACTATGTTCCAAAATCTCATCCAAATGTATTAGACAACAAGCTAAAAACGGGACTCATTTAATCCCGTTTTTGTTTGCCGGTTTTAGTGTTCTATAAATTTTTACCACCATGGATAGTCATCTTTAATTTCCCACCCGTCAGCCTGTATCAGTCTTCCGCAATAACTTGGTCTTTCTTTACAATTCCTAATTAAATCATCTCTATTTTTGCTTTCTACTTTAATCATATTAAGGTTTCCACTTCCGCTTCCGGTTAAGGTCCATTTCTCATCCATCATGAATTTGGTCTTATTTGCGAAGGGGAGAGCGGCAACAAAAATATCTTTTCCAATTGTATTTTTACCCTTAGGGCCGTCTATATCCATGTAAAAAGTCATTCCTATGGTTATTTGTTTTCCCGTAGTTGGATCCGGAACACTACCTAGTTGCCCGGCTAATAATATTATTGTACCGTTATTTAGTCTTATAGCAGGGCCGGCTGCAGTAACCGGGGCATATATCGAACCATCCGGATATGCAAAAGGTGTTTTATAGCCCATTTGTGCAAGTGTTGTTGTTTCTGTTAATTGTGCTGCATTTAAATATGGGAGGATATATTCTTTGGCTATTTGTACCCTTAATGCTTTATCTGACGCTGCTTCATATTCTTTCCTTGCGTTACTGACCAAATCCCATTCTCCAATTTCCCCGTTATGAGCTTCAGCCATCCTTATTGCATTACTCATAATATTAAATGTTACCTTTAATCTGTTTACCGTAACCATTTTTTCATAATTTTGTATAAGTGCAGGCAGAGTCATTGCGGCAACAACACCGATTACGCCAAGGGTTATAAGAACCTCGGCTAACGTAAATGCAGCCTTGCGAGGCGAGCAGTAGTATGGTGAAAAAACTTCAGCGAGTGTAAACGCAATTCGACGAGGCGAATGGTGACTGAGGCACTGCCCTATTATGCTGCGCTCATTGGTATTCAACGAAATATTATTGTAGGTTGGGGTTTCCTGAAGTGTGCCCCCAACATTAGATTTTTGAGAGCAGTTGGCAGAACATTTTTGTTGGTGGTAAGATCCTGAAATACTCTGCGAGCCCCCTCCCTTGTAAGCCTCCTTTTCGTCGGCAACAAGAGGAGCTGCAATTTCAGGATGACATGGGGAACTATTTATCGACTTTTTCCCTATGAGGTCATCGCAGTTTTTATGTAGGTTGGGGTTTCTACCCCAACATAATTTCATTGTTGGGCTGAAAGCCCAACCTACATTGTTTTCTTCGTTCCCCGCTTTTTTGAACAATTTATTCATAGATACCTCCTTTTATTAAAAAAAATAAGCAGCACAAAACGGCGAAAGAGAAATCCTTCGCCTAAAAATATCCCCCGGATTGTAAACGGAATATTCCCTCCATTCGTCAATCCTGAGTTCAAGAAAATTTTCCGAGGAAAACCTATTAATAATAACACGCAAAACCCTTGTCCGATAAGGGTTTAAGTTCTTAGTCTGCCCCCCCCCCTATCAGGAAAATTGTCGCTATGATTGGGTTTTGCATATATTTTACTTTTACCTCCAACTTAAACTTCCCTTTCTAATTATACAATGTTTTTTATTTTTATTCAATCAATATTTATTGTAAATTTTTTTTAATAAGCGGCAATTTTTATCATCAAAATAACTTTATTTATATATAAGGGTAAATTACGGGATATTGGAGTAAAAATTTTGGATACTTTAAGCATAGATTTTAACAGATTAAGGTCTAAATATTTTTCGGCAGGTTGGGAATCACCTGCTTCATACTCTTTTTGGCCGCAGATGCCTATATTTTCGTTTTATAAGCCTTATGTTTCATATTTAAATTATTCATCGGATTTGTGCGGTGACATATTTTCAACATTAAGATCCGGAGATTATGATAAGCCGGTAAATCCAAAACCTCAATCCGGATATTTTGACAGCTATGACTATATGGCATTTACAAATCCGTTTAGATTTGATACTTATAACTCTTTAAATTCTTCTAATAACTCTTGGTTTAAGCTGCCGGAATTGAAGTTACCTGAATTTAAACTGCCTTCTTTCAGAAAATCATTACCTGCTAAATCTAACATATACCGCGATTATGAATTTAATACGGCCGTAAAATATACATCTCTTAAAGATGCAGGATACAATTCAGAACTTGCACAAAAATTGGCCAAAGAGGTTGCCTCACATGTTGAATCGGGTTCAACCGGTTTTTGCTCAAGATACGTAAGTGATGCAATGGCCAGATTAGGTATTGCAGGGGCACGTGGTGATGCTTGGGAGCTCAAGAGCAGTTTAAGAAATAATCCTCATTTTAAAGAAATAGATCCAAGCAGCGTTGATGTTGCCAAACTTCCTGCCGGGTGCGTTCTTGTTTACCCAAGAGGAGATGCCGGTTACAGCAATGATTTCGGACATGTAGAAATTACGCTTGGTGATGGTACTGCTGCAAGTGATTTTATCAACCGGAATGTTAAACAGTCTCAAAATATGAGCATATTTGTTCCGGTTAGTGCATAAACCGTTCCTGTAAAAAGGTTGTTACAGAGTTTTCCAACTCAGAAAGGGTTCCGTTATTGTATATAATATAATCAGATAAAAGTTTTTTTTCATCCTGGGGCATCTGGGAATTCATTCGGATTTCAGCATACTCGGGAGTGTAATTATTCCTCAATAGTAGTCTTTTTTTACGAATTTCATCATCCGTATAAATAAAAAGAGCTTTATCAAAAATCTCTCTCATATCAGTCTCAAACAAAAGCGGGATACCGGCAAAAATAACCGGTTCGCTTTTGTTTTCTTCAAAGAATTTAAGCAGTTCATTTTTTATTTCCGGGTGAATAATTGATTCCAGTTTCTTTTTGAGTTCCGGATTTGAAAAGACCAATTTACCAAGTTTTTCTCTTGAGATTTTCCCTGAACTTTCAAATACGTCATAACTAGAAAATTCTTTTTTTATGTCGGGGAGTTTGTCAAGAAGGTCATGGCCGATTTTATCTGTATCAATGACCTTGTAGCTCAGTTTTTCAATAATCTTTTGAACTTCAGTTTTTCCTGAGGCAATATTTCCGGTTATTGCTATTTTAATCATTATTTTTGATAGTCCTGGTTAAAAAGTTTTTTAATTCTTTTATTTCTCTGGGCTTAATTGGTTTAACCTCTCCGCGGTTAAGTCCTTCCAGTTGAATGGTTGCGTGCTGTATTCTTTTTAATGACTTAACTTCATAGCCAAAGTATTCAAACATTTTTCTTATTTGTCTGTTCATTCCCTGATAAAGTGTAATACGCATCATTGTTTTGTTCTTGTCAGCCTCAAGAACCTGAATATCTGCATAAGCAATTTTCCCCTTTTCAATTTCAATTCCGTTAGCCATTTGCTCCAATTCGTGTTCATGTATGAGACTATTTATGCTGACAAGATAAACTTTGGGTACTTTAACAGACGGATGGGTAAGTTCATTGATTAAGTCTCCGTCATTAGTCATGATTAGCAAGCCTGTAGAATCTTTATCTAATCTTCCTACCGGTTTTAGCCCACTTAAATTTTCAGGAAGAATATCGTAAATAGTTTTCCGTCCTTTTTCATCGCTGCTGGTTGTTATGTAGCCGGCGGGTTTAAAGAATTTATAGTAAAGATGTTTAACCGGTCTTATAAGTTTGTTATTTATAAAAACCTTATCTTTTTCCTGAACCAGGTATCCTAATTCAGTAATCTTTTGCGCATTTACATACACAACACCGGATTCAATAAGTTCATCAGCTTTCCGCCTTGAACAAATCCCTGATGCTGCTATATATTTATTTAGACGGGTTGAAGACATTTCAATTCCTTTTCAAATGTTTCGGCAAGCACCTGAGGCATTCTCCGGTATAGTTTGCCGGTTGTATTTGAAATTGCAACAACATCGATATCTGCTTCTATAAATATTTTACCTGTCTCTTTTGATTTAACATATTGTTTAAATGTTACGGTTAATCCGTTGAACTTAGAAATTTCCGTTTCTATAATAACAATATCGTTTAATCTGGCGGACATTTTGTATTTTACGTTAAGATTTACAACCGGAAGCAGAATATCACGAGCAGCAAGTTCATCCAAGTTATGCCCAAATTGTTCACATAATTCTACACGTCCGATCTCAAGCCAGCGTAAATAAGCTCCGTGCCATACAACGCCATATGCATCTGTGTCCGAATAATAAACTTTATGTTCAAATATATGTTTCATAAATCTGATTATAGCATGTATAAATTTTTCGGGCAAGTTCTTTAATTTTACGATAAGTTATTAATCTGTCCATATATTTGTTTATTGCTTAATAAACTTCTTATTCGCTATTCTTATGTTACAATATAAAATATGAAAAAGAGAAAAATTATACCATTGGTTATAACATTGTTGCTGCTGGTGTTGATTTTTTATAAAATTAACTGGCATGAACTGTTTTATACATTTAAAAGTTTTAATTTTAAAAATCTATGGGCAATAGTAATTTTTTATATTCTAACAATGTATTTGCGCGGAATCAGATGGAAGGCTTTATTAATGTATAATCCTAAGTATTCTGCAATACATTTGGGCGAGGTTTTTATTGTAGGCAGTATGCTTAATATATTTTTGCCTGCCCGGGCAGGAGATATGTATAGGGCTTATTATCTGGGCCAGGTTAAGCAGGAAAAGAAAATGAAAGTTTTCGGTTCTATTATTTTAGAAAGAACGCTGGATGGAATTACTGTATTTTTAATCCTTCTTGCAGCTGTCCTTTTGTATTGCAGGCAAGAGTGGATATTGAACTTATCGTACGGTATCGGGGCTCTTTTTATCGGCAGCCTGCTTGTATTTTATCTTATATTTAAATTTAATAAAATTGATCTGATTTGTGAAAAGTTAAAACTTTTGTGCAGATATTTCCCTCAAAAGGCCGGAGAAATTGCCCTGAATATAGTTGATAAGTTATGCGGATATGCAAATTCTTTTATGGAAGGGTTTGAAGTTTTAAATAGTTTCAAATACTCAATGATAGCTCTTATATCAAGTCTTGTTATCTGGGGGATAGAAGCTTATGTTGCATATTTAATTTTATGCAGTTTTAATTTAGGGTTAGGTTTTGCAGCGAGTTTATTTGTAATCAGCTTAATCTCTTTTTCAACAATGATTCCGTCTACCTCTGTTTTTCTCGGACCTTATCAATATGCATATATTCTGGCGCTTGGAATTTTCGGGGTTCAAAAGTCTACAACACTTGCGATTTCAACTGTCCACCAGGGAATTTTAATTATAATATTAACCATTTTAGGCGGATTTTATCTTTTGAAATTTAATATTTCAATGAAGGATCTTTCAAGTGCTAAAATATCAGAAAATACTAATTCTTAAGAGTTAGATTTAATTTAAAAGTTTATTCTCCGGGAGGGTGAAAAACTCTGATAAATACGCTATATTATATATACAAGCTTATCATATCCAGGCACTTTTTTCGGGGTTGCGACAAGATTTTTCTTAGAGCGGGTTTGGTTGAAAATATGATGAGCTTGCTTCTAAAAAAATAATCTAAAATTTGCATAATAATGGTTTTCACGTTTGATATATCACCTTGTTCAATCCTCCTTGGGCAAGGTTTTGTTTTTGTTTAAAGTTAATGCCTTTTCAGTTATTATCCTTAAATACAATTGACTTAAAATAAATTTTGTTGTAAACTCTTATTAATCTTGAGAGTAAAGAGAGGGTTGATGTATATGAAAAAAGCATTATTACTTGTTTGTGTATTATCAATTTCGGTTGTTACTACTGCATGTATAAATAGTTTTGCGGTTCAGGAGCTTAATAATAAGGCAATGAGTTTTATGGATCAGGGAAACTATGAAGAAGCTATAGAAAGGCTTAAATCAAGCATTGACCTGGATGAATCCGTTTTTGAATCTCATTATAATTTAGCTGTTGCTTATACAAAATCGGAAGATTACGTAAATGCACTTGAGGCTTATAAAAAAGCAATAACTCTGAATCCGGATTTTCCGGATAGCTACTATTCTCTGGCTGTTGCTGAAGAAAACATCGTTGCAGACCTGAATTCAGGTATACTTACTCTTGATGACAACGGAACTTTGAAAAAATCTGAGACTGCTGATGATAATTCAGAAATTAAAGACGTTAAACTGTCAGATTCCACAAAAACTTATGCTGATGAGCTTTTGAAGGATTCAATTAGAAATTACAATGAATATCTGGTAAGGAACCAAAATGCTGAGGATGTTGAGGAAGTTGAAACTCACATAAAGGATCTGGAGCTAAAAATAAACAATACACTAACAGAAGAGTAAAATTATGATTTTTCAATCACCAGGTGATGTTCTTTTTTCTATTGGAAGTTTCTCTATTTATTATTACGGTATAATTCTGGCGGTTTCATGTTTGGTTGGGATTATAATTTCTTATAAAATATATAGATATTACAATCCTGATAAAAATTATGATAGAATATGGGATTTTTCTGCATATTTTCTGATTGCCGGAATATTAGGAGCCAGATTATATTACTGTCTTCTTAATCCGGTGTATTATTTTTATAACCCGCTGGAAATATTGGATTTTAGAGAAGGTGGTCTATCTATCCATGGAGGGTTGATTGCCGGTACGATTGCGTTAATTTTGCTAGCAAAAAAAAATCGACTTGGAATATTAAATACTCTTGATGCTTTTGCATGTGGTACAGCTATCGCCCAAAGTATCGGACGCTGGGGAAACTTTTTTAATTCGGAGGCCTTTGGTTCGCCAACAAACCTTCCGTGGAAACTATATATTCCACCCGCAAGCAGACCGGTTGATTATTTAAATTTTTCTTACTTTCATCCCACTTTTTTGTATGAAAGTATTCTTGATGCTCTTATTTTTATATTATTACTGGCCTTGATGAAGAAATTCGCAGTTAAAATTCCGGGGATAACTCTGTTTGCATATCTGATACTATATTCTTGTGCAAGACTTTTGATTGAAAGCCTCAGGTTAGATAGTGCGCTTAATATTAACGGAATACCTATTGCGCAGATCGTGTCCGGTATATTTATAATCTTTGGTTCAGCCGGAATTGCTTATATTATTAAGAAACATTGCAAAAAAAATAAAAATACAATAAAAATTTGATTTTAATATTTTTCTGATGTAAACTACATTGGTAATAATGAAGTGGCCGGGTTGGAATTAAAAAACTTACCGGCTTGTACAAAATAAATTAAGGAGAAATTGGAAATGACACCAAGAAGATTTTTATTCACCTCGGAATCAGTAACCGAAGGTCACCCCGACAAAGTATGTGATCAGATATCTGACGCTATTTTGGATGAATTTTTGACAAAATATCCGCAGTCAAGAGTTGCAGCAGAAACGACTGTTACTACTGGAATGGCGCTTGTTTGCGGAGAAATTACATCTGATTGTTATGTAGATATTCCGTCAGTTGTAAGAAACACTATTAAAAATATTGGTTATACCGGTACACGCGGAGGCGGGTTTGATGCTGATACTTGTGCGGTTCTTACAAGTATTGATGAACAGTCTTGCGATATTGCCGGCGGAGTTAATAAATCGTTGGAAGCAAGATCAGATAATTCAGATACTTCTGCTTTAGAAACTGAAAATATAGGTGCTGGTGATCAGGGGATTATGTTTGGATATGCTTGTAATGAGACTCCTGAACTTATGCCGCTGCCTATCAGCTTGGCTCATAAACTTTCGTATAGACTTGCTCAGGTTAGAAAACAAGGCATTCTTTCTTACTTAAGACCTGATGGAAAATCTCAGGTTACGGTTGAATATGTTGACGGTAAACCGGCTAAGATTAATACTGTTTTGATTTCAACACAGCATGATCCTGAAATTAACGGTGTTTCTGATAATAAGAAGGTTCAGGAAATTATAAAAAATGATGTAAAAAAATACGTTATAGATTATGTGTTTGAAAATGAATCACCTATTGCCCTTGATAGTTCCACTAAAATACTTGTAAACCCTTCAGGGAGATTTGTTGTTGGTGGCCCTCAGGGTGATGCAGGATTAACCGGACGTAAAATTATTGTTGATACCTATGGCGGATATTCTCGTCACGGTGGTGGTGCATTTTCCGGTAAAGATCCTACAAAAGTTGACCGTTCTGCTGCATATGCGGCTAGATATGTTGCAAAAAATATTGTTGCAGCAGGTTTGGCTGATAAGTGCGAAATTGAGCTTGCTTATGCAATCGGTGTTGCAGAACCGGTATCAATTATGGTTGATACTTTTGGTACCGGGAAAATCTCAGATGATGAAATATCTAAACTTGTATCAGATAACTTTGATCTTAGACCGGCCGCTATTATAAGCCAATTTGATTTAAGAGGACTTCCGGCTAAAAACGGCGGGAAATTTTACCAGTTGCTTGCTGCATACGGACATATGGGCAGAACTGATATTAATGTTCCTTGGGAGCAAATTGATAAAGCTGATACCTTAAAGGCTCAAGCTTGTTCTTCAAGTTGTTCTTGTACAAGATAAATTATTTATTTAAATTTAAGCAAAAAACGTGAGAAAATTTTCTCACGTTTTTTGCTTGAGAACTAACTGTCATCCTGAACTTGATTCAGGATCTAACCGCCGTTAAAAATATTCAGCCAACTGCACACAAAAAACTAATGTTGGGCTGAAAGCCCAACCTACTTTGGTTTTAATATTATTTCTACGCGTTTCAGACAGTGCAACGTGATGTAGGAGGGGGCTACGCCCCCCTTGAAAACTTCCTTTTTCTTTAGCGCAAAGAAAAAGGAAGCAAAAAGAAAGCATTATGAGTCGTGAGATTTGATTTACCCTTTAGTGACTTAAAATGGATTTTTTTAGTTGATGTAGGTTGGGCTTTCAGCCCAACATTAAAATTATATTTTCCCCCCTTGCAAACCTACTTTTTTCTTTGGCTAAAAGAAAAAAGTAGGCAAAAAAGAAAGCACTATGAGTCGTGAGACGTAAATTAAAAACAGATACTTGAAAAAATAAAAAAATAATATATAATAAAAGAAAAAGGAGGTAGATACATGGAAAAGTCAAGTATAGCGAGGAATACGGGGGGGGGGGGGTAACGAACCTCAAGGGAGACAAGGGTTTTTGTCAAAAATACCTTTCTTCAAATTTTTCAC
>CALUYU010000019.1 GCA_944325075.1 Candidatus Gastranaerophilales bacterium | reverse complement strand
TTATTATATACTATTTTTTCAAATTTTCAAGTCCCATTTGAAATTTTAGTCTCACGACTCGTAGTGCTTTCTTTTTGTGCCTGAGGCTCGACATTATGACGCTGCGCTGTCCGGCACGCAAGGGAAATTGTTCTTGTTGTTGGGTTGAAAACCCAACCTACTCTATCTAAGGCGGTGAAGGTATATAGCTAGTTTTTCTTTTTCGGTTCACTTTTTCTTTTTGCCTGCCTTCAAAAAGAAAAAGTGAACAAATAAATTTTGTTGGGGTAGAAACCCCAACCTACTTTATTTACCTCATTTCATTCGCACACGTTCGCCCATTGTGACTTAAAATATTCAAGTCCCCCTCTAAAATTTAAGTTCCACGACTTATAGTGCTTTCTTTTTTGCTTACTTTTTGTGCCTGAGGCACTGCATTACAATGCGCCGCCGGCGGGATGGAACGGGTATCAAAGTAGGTGGGCAAGTATGCTCAAACCTACAACTTTAAGTCCCTAAAGGGTAAATCAAGTCTCTCGACTCTTAATGCTTTTTTTTTTGAGCCTGAGGCAAGACATTAATGTTTCATTCTGGCCGATTTATTAACAGCTTCAATACCTTTTTTGATTTCATCACGTTTTTTCTGTTCAAAACGTACCAAAACTTTTCGTCTTGTTTCGTCTTTAGTATCTTTTTGCTGCAACCGGTCTCCCTGAGTAAGCATAGTTGATTTGGCAACATCTAATGCGGCATTTCTAAGCCAAAACTCCGCATTGTCATCCGATAAAGTTTTTGTTGCTTCCTGCATTGAAATTTCCTGGCTGACACTGCTCATATTTGTTGCGGCCGCCGCTTCAAATTCAGAAACAGAGGCATCTGAAATAAGTGAAGATATTGATACAGGTGAAGGCGTAACACTTGAAGGAATTATTTCAGAAGCTGCCTCAGAGCTTACTGTATTAACAGTTTGATTATTGACTTCATCAGCAATATCAGAGCTGATATCAGAAGATATCTCAGAAATTACATCATCTGCAATATCAGACGCCGTAAAATCTGCAATTGTCTCTTTGGCAGTGCTATTAACAATTCGTGTTTCATTATTATTATTAACTTCATCCTGCATATCAGCGTCAGTTGAAACATCCTCTTCCTGGATATTTGTAACTTCAGGACTATTTTCAGCATTTGTTATATCATTCAAATTGTTTGTTTGTAAGCCGACTTCATTCACATTATTAGTTGCCTGGCGGGCATTTGAAGCTGTAATGTCCGATTCAGGAGTCCAGTTAGCAGTAATTTCAGATGACTGGCCGCCAGTTATTGTTGTTTCAGCCGGTTGTTGTTCATTAACAGTATCAGCCTGAGTATTGTTTCCGCTAGTTAAATCTGTTTCTGGTGTTATTGCCTGCTCAGGGGAAACGCCGTTTCCAGGTTCTCTCGGAGTAGAATTCCCGTCGCCGGTCTGATTTTCTATATCAGCAGCAGTTGAAACAGCTTGATCAACAGTTTCTTGGCCAGCAGTCGCTGCGACTTCCGCGGAAGAAGAACGGTCAAAAATTTCTGCGACACTCTGGGCCCCTATGGCTCCGGCCGCTCTGACACTTTGCATAGAAGTTGTATTTGAATATGTGACATTTGCGAAACTTAAAGCAGCAGCGCCAATGTTTGCTGCGGCCCCTAAAAGATTTCCGTTAGCAAGATTCAATGCAGAATTCGTGGCATAACTTGCCAATTCTCCATATCTGCCAACATTATACATAACAACTCCCGCACTATAGGTCCAAGGTATAGACATAAGTCCAAGACCGGATATTTTTGTTGTAGTGAAGGCATTACCTATGGTTGTAACTGTTTCAATTGAGTCTTGAGTATCTTTAGCATCGGCTAATGCTTGTTTTTGGTCTTCATCGGCTTGTTCTGATTTTGTAGTGTATAAGTTATTTACTTGATTGTAAGAAGAATTGCTTTGGTTTTCCAAAACATTAATTGTTGTACCGTCTGAAGTAACGCGCTGCCCAATCTGCTGGGACTCAGACACAATTGCGCCAAGCTGAGCAATATTTGTCTCTTGTTGTGTTGCATCATCACCGGTATTAATGTCAGATGCCGGGGCTTGAGGTGCATCAGAAGCATTTTGGACGGTATTAAATCTGGTCACAGTAGCCGAACCCTCCGGATTTGCTGATGGTTCGGATTGATTTCCTTCAGAATATGACTGAATTTGAGTATTTATATTATTAAGAAGTTCGCTGTTTTGACTAACATTTCTGCTTAAAGTTGTAATTTGTCGTTCATTATTATTTAACAGATTTACATTTCGTTTTAAATCAGCGTCGGCGGCCTTTTTATCCTTAACAGCCTGATTAGCTTGTGTTTTAGCATCCTGAGCCTGAATATCTGCCTGACTTGCTGTTGATTCCAAATCAGCGGCATCAGATTCATCTACATTTTCGTTATCGGAATTGTCTGTCACGGTTAAGGTATTGTTCATGCCTGTATTTTGTTCAGTGCCTGATTGCAAATCATTTTCCTGAAGAGCCTGCTCAAATTGTTGATTTAAATTATTAACTTCTAAATTTACTGAAGAAAGTGTGTTTCTTAACACGGTTGCCCCTTCTCCAGAAAAAGTTTCGGCAGAGTCAACCACGGAGTTTCTTAAAACAGCTTGTGATTCAACAGTGGATACATTTTCAACAGTATTAATTCTCGGGTTAACAGAAATCTGTCCGGTAGCTTGCTGATTAAATTGAGAAGGCGCTCCGTTATCTGTATTAGCAGCAAGCAAATTTTGTTCAACACCGGTATAATCCTGACCGGCACTGATTGTATTTGTACCGGATTGAATATTTTCGGAAACAGTTTGCGGTACATCTGCATAATTAGAAGAAACATTATTTAAATTATTTATATAAGATTGCATAGAAACTGAAAAATCTGCTGTTTGTGCCTCAATTTCACTGTTAATCAACTGAGAAGATTGAATATCTGCAGCTTCAACAGAATTTTGGCTTCTGACTTTACTTAAAAGATCTCTGTATTCCTTAATTCTTGCATTATAACGTGATCTAAATAAATTTTCATCATTTAGTGCAATATTTCTGTCCGCTGAAACCTGATTTGCGGCAGTATTAACTTCTGAGTTTAATACCTGAGTATCAGTTGTTTCAGCTGTTGGAATATTTAAAGTTTCCTGAGTAATAGTTCCTATGATATTTTCGTTTCCGGTCAAAACATTAGTATTGTCCTGAACACCGGAGGCTACATCATTAACCATAGTTTGGGACTCTGCAACAGAGTTGGATACAAATTGTTCAGGGGTTGCAGTTTGTGTTTCTGTCAGTAGAACTGTTTCGCCCTGAGCTGGTGGTGTAGTCTGCGTTTCTGCTGGTGGAACTGTTTCACCCTGAGCCGATGGTGCGGTCTGTGTTTCTGCAGGTGGAACCGTTTCGCCCTGGGCTGGTGGTGTAGTCTGCGTTTCTGCAGGCTGCTCTGAAGTTGTTTGTTCAGGCTGTGGAAGGTCTTCTACATTATTTTCATCAGTATTTTCTTGATTTACCGGTTCCGCCCTATAAATAATATCGTTGTTGTTCTGGATATTATTAATATTTTGCATTGTGACATCTGCAACAGATGCATTCATATTAATTTTAAACTGAAGATCCATTGAATTTATGTTTAAATCAGAGCTCAATGTAGTTGCTGTAGCTGTAAGAGATTGACTTTGGGCTGCATAAGCGTAAAGTTCCAGGTCTCCGGATACAAATAATCCGCTTGTTTGACTAAGAGAACCAAAATTTTTGGAACCCTCTTCATCTGCATACTGAACGCCTAAAGAATCAAGAGTTCTTGCAATATTAAAATTTATGTCAACAAGATTGTCAGCATCAGACATCTCGTTCATTAAATTTTCCAATTCATCAGATACACTGCCTGATTGTGCCCAAAGCTCCTGGCTTTCCACATTTAAAATTAATCCAAGTTCTTTATAACGTCTGATTTCATCATCAGTTAAGCTGTCACCAGATTGGAATCTGCTATTCAAAAGTTCAAATTCCTTTGAATAATTATCAATTCTACGCATTATCATTTGCTGGTTTAATTCAAGGTCATTTTGCAGAGAATTAATATCTGCATTCTGAGCCTGCAATTCCATATTTTTTTCCTGAAGTAATTCTTCCTGGGCTTTTGCCTTAGAAGAATATTTTTGCAGTTTTTTTTGCCTGCCCAAAAGAGTAGTATCATCACTTTGTGAATTCATGTTTTCTTCAGTGCAGGAATCTGTTGAAGAAGTTGTATCCAACTCATACGATGTTGTATCAGCAGCAGCCATTGAATTTGCCCAATCAAGAAACTCCTGAGGAACGTTCACTCCGTCATCGGCCATGTCAAGAATCTCATCGTATGTAAACTGACTCCATATAGGATCACTCGGCTTTCCTAACACAGAAAAACTATTCTCTAAAACAGTATTTACACGATTTGCAAAAGAAAGTCCGATTTGACCTAAAGCATAACTATATAATTCATCATCCGAAAAATTTTTAAATTTATCCTGCTGCCTTAAATTTTCCATAATTGCCTGGGCTTTTGCCTCAAGCGTTTTTTCAGGATCTCTTTTAAATATATATTGTTTTAAATCAGCTCTTAATGCTTCAACGTTCTTATACATGTACTTTTTCCTTAGAGAAGTTAACTTTATCCTCTTTGGTTAACGGATTTTCCACAAAAAACTTTAATATGTATAATGCTGCCGAAACAAATTGTTACAAAAAACAGCCCCGAATAGGACTGTTTTTTTATTATAATTATTAATCTTTTTAACCTACAGATGCTTTTCAATATTAGAAATAATCGCTGATTTAGGCATTAAACCAACTAATCTTTCAACGGCTTTCCCGTCCTTGAATACTAAAAGACTAGGCAAACCGCTTATTGCATAATCTTTAGCAGTTTTAAGATTTTCATCGGTATTAACCTTTACAAATTTAACTCTATCGCCAAATTCAGCTGCAACATCATCAAGAATAGGACTTAATTTTCTGCAAGGTCCGCACCAGGTAGCCCAAAAATCAACAACTACCGGTTTATCACAATTTAAAACCTCTGCCTCAAAATTTGAATCATTAATATCAATTGCGTTAGACATATTGAATCTCCTTTGTTAAATTTACTGAGTATATTCTATCACAGAAAAAATTTTTGTGCTATTATCTAATTAGTATATTATAGGATATGAAGATGGCTAGAAAAAAGATAATTGAAATTGTTCTTGATACAGAAACAACGGGATTGGATTACACTAAGGAGAAAATGGTTGAATTTGCAGCCGTAAGACTTGAAAACGGAAAGATAAAGGATGAGTTTCAAACACTCATAAACCCTAAACAACATATAAGAAAATCCAGTATAGCAATCCACGGAATAACTGCCGATATGGTTGAAGATGCCCCGACTGAAGAAGAGGCAATGCCTAAAATTATGGAATTTATTCAGGATTATCCTATCGTTGCACACAATGCAATCTTTGACTTTACGTTCATAAATGAAGCAAGTAAAAGAGTTTTCGGTAAAGAAATATCTAACACAAGAATAGATACCCAGCAAATGTTTAAAGAAGTTTATCCTGATTTAGACTCTCACGGGCTTGAGGCATTAACCCAAAAATTCAATGTTCCGTTAACAAATCATCATAGAGCAATGGCCGATACCATGGGACTTGCCCTTGCGTATCCGGCGCTAAAAAAGTTATATATGCAAAAATATGATTGGGAAAGCAAACAGCTTGAAAATATAGAGTACTTATTCGAAAGATATTTAAGAATACAACAGACAGTAAACACATTGCAATCAGAACTTCAGGATCTTAAATCCGTTTTCAAATTATATTTTGAACAAGGCGGAACACCTATTGTTTCTCCAAGCGGGGAAACCCTCATTTATAATTCAAAACAAACTTTCGGATATGATCTTCACCAGATAAAAGATGTGCTGGAAGAAGTCGGCGCTTTTGATAAAGCCGTAAAAATAAATACCGGATTTGTTGACCGGCTTGTCGGCGGCGGAAGGCTTGATGAGGACAAAAAAGAGATAATAAAAGATGCGCGCCAGGAAATTACGGAAACACGTAATATCCAAATTATAAAAGCAGGAAAGTAAAACATATGGCAAATAAATTTATTGACTTTTTTAAGGAGCCTCCGGCTGCTGAGCCAATTAAAGATGAAGCTCAGATAAAAAAAATGTATAGTCATTTTCGCTGGAGAATTTTTTATTCAAGCTTTATTGCATATGTAGTATTTCATCTATGCAGAAAAAATATTGCAGTGGCGCTTCCCGCAATGGGTCAGGATCTGCATTTAACAAATACCCAGCTTGGGCTTTTGGGTTCAACTTTATATGTAACATACGGAATAGGAAAGTTTGTTAATGGTGTAATTGCAGATAAAGCAAATGTAAGGACATTTTTACCGACAGCACTTATATTATCTGCAATATGCAATCTATGTTTTGTTTTAAGTGACATCTTTGTAACTCCCGGGCATATAAGCTTTTTCGGACTCCCATCCGGAACAATTTTACTCTGGCTGCTGGCATTTTTCTGGGGGGCAAACGGCTGGTTCCAATCCTGCGGATTTCCTCCGGTTGCAAAAAGCCTCTCTTACTGGTTCTCAAATTCCGAGAGAGGAACAAAATGGTCACTATGGTCAACATCCCATCAAATAGGTGTATTTGCAGCTGTGACGCTTTCAGGTTTTGTTATTGAAAGGCTTGGATGGAAAGGAGCATTTTACGTCCCGGCAATTATCTGTATTATTACCGGAATTTGGCTTTATAACAGATTAAGAGACAAACCACAGACTATTGGTCTTCCGGACATAGAAAAATATAATAACGAACCGGTTAAGGAAAATTCTAATGATGAAGAGGAAGATACTCGCTCATACTTCCAAATCTTTAAAGAACACATTTTGTGCAACCCGGTATTATGGATGCTTGCTATTGCTTATATTTTCGTTTATATAATAAGGTTTGGCACTGAAGACTGGCTGGTAAAATATCTTGTAGAAGTCAAAGGAAATTCCCTTACGTTAGCAAGTACAAAATTAAGTTCACTGGCACTTGTCGGAGCAATGGGCGCAATTTGCGCAGGAGTAATTTCCGATAAAGTTTACAAAGGCAACAGAACCCCTATTAATATAATATTTCTAATATGTTTAATAATCAGTCTTTTGGCCTTTGCTGCAAATCCTGCTTCTAATCATATAATGGATTATGTATACGCAGCAATGATAGGAACATTTACCGCCGGACCGCAAATGTTAATAGGCGGATTGTGCGCGGTAGAAAGCAGTTCTAAGAAAGTTGCATCAGCATCAATAGGTTTTACCGGAGTTTTCGGCTATATTGGCGCAGCATTATCTTCAAGCGGAACCGGTTATGTTGTAGATAAGTTTGGCTGGAACGGAGCAATAGCTTTCTGGATGATTTCTACAATGATTTGTGTTGTTATTTGTATCATCCTTTTATTATACGAAAACATAAAAAAGCCGGAAATATAAATTAATTTTTAATAAATAGTAAAACAAAATTTTAATAATTTAATTTTAAATTCAGGACATAAAAGCCCTGAAAATTTTATGCTTTTTACTACCAAACAGGGGATAGTAATAATTTTATATTTATTTTTAATACATCAATAATGCCGAATTATAAAGGTTTACAGGTTTACAAATAGCCCGACTGAATAAGCCCTTGCGGCAATGTTTATCTTACAAAATAAAGTACATAATCAGGTATAAGTTTGTTTTTTAAACTTTTTTTCGGGTATTTCTCGTAAAAACCCGCCACAACACAAGGAGGTAAAAATGACAATTAAAAAACTTACTGTGGCAGCTGCAATTGCCGTTGGAATAGCAACGTGTTCCTTGAATCAAGCAATGGCAGCATGCCCGTGCAGCCAAGAGCCGGTGACCCAGGCGCCTTGCGCTGAGCCGCTGCCGGTAGTTACCGGACCGGCTTGTCCGTGTACTAAGACACCAATGTGCGACAAGTGCAACAAGTCTTTTGATGATTGCGACTGCGAAAAAGCAGATCCGTGTGAAGACCCTTGCAAAGATCCTTGCCCGCCAAAGAAAAGTGACTGCGGTTGCGAAAACGAAAATTTAGGATGTGATGCACCAGCTGTTCCGTCTTGCGCAGTATGTCCCGGAACCGGGAAACCTGACAGAAAAGACATGAAACAGGTTTACGGCTATCCAAATGCCATATATGGCGCAAACAACTATGTTGGCGAACCGGCAAACTCAATTCTTTCAACTGAGACAACCACAACCGGAGCAGCCCCTCAAATGTCTTCAGCCATAAACGGTGTAACAGTGTCTTCTCAAGGCCAGGTAACCGGAGCTGCAACTCAAATGCCTTGTTTAGGAGAAGATCCGACAAGACATAACGGTATTCCTATCGAAAGAAACGAAAGAATTATGGACGGCAATAACTGCCCGGTAGATATACAGACCGAAAATTCTATGCAAGCAGTGAAAAAATCGCTGGTTCCATTCGACCTTAAAACAGCAATGGGCGGCACTCCCATAGGAGCCGCAGCTCCTTCAAGCGGTTGTATGTTTCCTGATGTACCAAACGGATATTGGGCATCATGTGACATCGATAAACTTGCGATAAATAATGTAGTCGTTGGTTATCCTGACGGTATGTTTAAACCGGGCAGAGATATAACCCGTGCAGAATTTGCAACGATGCTTGTCAAAGGTTTTAACTTAGACGATTGCGGTCTTCCTCAGAAATCTATATTCAAGGATGTCCCTGCAAACAACTGGGCTAACGCCGCTATTGCAAAAGCTGTAGATGAAGATCTTCTTGCCGGATACCCTAACGGAACATTTGAACCAAATCACAAAGTTACACGTGCAGAAGCATTAACATCAATTGCTAAAGGTATGACTTGTGATATTGATGAATGCCGCGCAAACGAAATCTTATCAAAATATGCGGATGGTAACACAGTTCCGGGATGGGCAAGAATTCCTGTTGCTAAATCACTGGAAAACGGAGCGTTGAAAGATTCTCCTACTCCTAACATGATCTTCCCGAACAGAGAAGCCTCCAGAGCAGATGTTGCATCTATGCTTCAGACAATTCGTGTTGCATTAGGCTATGATACAAACCCTAAAACAGCCAATGAAGTCTGCCCTGCATGTCCTACAGATAAGCAAGCTTTTGTAGAAAATGAAGAAATCGTAAAAATTCCGACACTAAAAGTTAAGATGATCGACCAGTTGACAGCAAAATCATCTCACGTTGGTCAATACTTTAGAGCTAACACTCTTGAAGATATTACCATCAACGGTGTAACATTCCCTTGCGGTTCAACCGTAACCGGCCAGGTTGTTGAAGTAATAAGACCTTCCGGCTGCAACAAGGGCGCATTGAAACTTTCATTCACAAGCATTAAAAATGGTGATTGTAAAGCTAATCTGCCAAAACAAATATTGCAGGCTCAGGTTAACAAGTCAAAACAAGTTAACCCGGTTGCAAGACTTGTTGAAGCACCGTTTACTTTAGCCGGATCTTTGGTTGGTATTGTCGGCCGTACAACCGGTGGTATTATATCTAACCTTGGTAACGCAGTTGAAAATGTATCTAACGATGCAGGTTATATGTTAGGCCACGTATTCCAGGGAAAATTCGGAGCTGCTGCTAGAAACCTTGGAGACGGAATTTGGGAAACTGTTAAGGCTCCTATCGATATTACAAGAACTGCCGTATCAGGTACAGTTGGTTTATTCCAAACAACAGGCGACGAATTTGCTTACCTTGTTGACCCTAAGGGATACAAAATCTCAGCAGTTAATCCAAGAGAACACGTTACTATTGCCTTCGGCTGTAATGAATAAAAATTATACAGCGAACAGAAATAGTCATTCGTACGCCGGAAAAACCGTCCTTAACAAGGGCGGTTTTTTCTTTCTGATTTTCTCTTTAAAAATTTATATAATAGCATCTTACAAATTTAAAAAATATGAGAATAACTAAGGAAATAATCTCCTATAACGTTAAGGAGCATAGGCATAATCCATACCAAAATTGCCGCCCCAAAAACCGGTTTGAATAAGAAACTTAATTGAAAAACGTTTACCTGAGGAGCTGTTTTGGAAATTACACCAAGGATAATATCCTGGCCGAGTGTTGCAAGAAGCACCGGAGAAGCAATTTGCAGCCCCATAAATAATACATTTGAAGTCATTTTAATCAGATAATCAAAATTAACTATTTGAGACAAAGGTAATGAAGTTGCATACAGTGGAAATATTTCGAAACTTCTTAATAATGCTTGTATTAACCAATAAACACCACCCAATTCAATAAAAATTAAAAGCCCCAAAAGCGAAAAAAGTTTTGTAAGAATTGATACCTGGGAAGAAGTTGTCGGATCCAATACCATGGCAGAAGAAAGTCCCATCTGCATATTAATCATATCAGCCCCGGCCTCAACAGCGATTAGTATCAGCTGAGCCAGATAACCGATAATTGCACCGACTGCAAAATTCAGTATTATAGATAAGAGCATAGAATCCTTAGCAGTATTTACATCTGCTACCCCGGGATTTATTAAGCCTATCAGGATTACCGTAAACATCAAGGCCAATGCAAGTTTTACCATGCCCGGAATTTCCTTTCGGTTAAAAACCGGGGAAAACCTAAAGAACCCTATTATTCTTGAAAATATATAAATTCCGGATAATAAACAAGCATTTAAGTTCGGAAGTAATTTTGAAAGTTCAGTATAAAAATGATCCACTCAAACCTCCTACCTTCTATTAATAGTTTGTGTTTCCAGTAAATCCGGTTTAGGACTTGCCACTCTGTTTGATCTTATCGTCTTAATTTTTTCGTTACGATCAATATATGGAACCTTATTTGGGTTCTTCATCAGATAATCGATATCACTTTCATTTTTGAGTTTCTGTGGTGCCAGACCGCCGTAAGATGAAGTATACTTATGATAATCAGAAGAAAGAACATATGTATCGTTCTTAGGAACAACATTAAACGCAAGCGCCATTCCGTCTATAAACAGATTATTAAGAAGTCTTATAAAACCGAAACCTCCGATTACGATTACGAGAAAAACGCCTAAAATTTTAGGAGCGGCAGCAATTGTCTGTTCCTGAACCTGGGTTACAGCCTGCAAAATACCTACAACAAGCCCGATACCTGCTGCAACAAGTACACACGGCATTGAGATTGCAAGCATCGTTAAAAAACCTTTTGCTAAGTATTCAGCTAAAATTTCTATCATATTCCTGCTCCTTTCTCCAGCCCTATTTTAATTGTAACTTGTAACCAGTCCCTGAACGATTAGCGCCCAGCCGTCAACAGCAATAAAAATTAAGAGTTTGAACGGCAGTGAAATAATTGTCGGAGATAACATAAACATACCTAATGCCAGCAAAATATTTGCAACAACAAGGTCTAATACAATAAACGGTACAAATATTACAAACCCGATTTCAAAAGCAGTTTTAAGTTCACTCATAATATAAGCAGGAGCCACCTGCCATATAGTAATCTCATCAGGACTTGCCGGCGGCTGCTTATGGGATAACTGGATAAAAAATGCCAGATCGGATTCTCTTGTCTGCTTCATCATAAATTCTTTTAAAGGTTTTGAACCTTCTTCAATCGCTAATACAATGTTTTGGTTTTGCTGGTAAGGAACATTCCCCATATCATACATTTTTTGAAAAGTCGATCCCATTGTGAAAAAGGTCAATATCATAGACAAACCGATAATAACAATTGAAGGTGGTACAGATTGTGTTCCCAATGCTGTTTTAAGCATTGAAAATACTATTACAAACCTCAAAAAACTTGTCATACAGCAGAATACAAGCGGTATTAGGGAAAATACCGTCATTACTATTAATATCTGTAGTACAGGGTTTATATCTCTTAAAACATTATCCATAATATCCTCTATTCACTTATTTTCCTAACCATATTATGTAAAACATTTGCAGTCTCACTGTGCGGTCTCTTTGGGAAATCCACTATTACCGGCAAATCATCAACACTGCTTGAATGTTTGAGGGAAGCTTGCGCATAATTGTTTTGTCCGGCAAAATTTGTACGCTGGTGTATCATTTTTCCGGCATCAACTTTTAATTGTTGTGAAGAATTTATTTCAGGTGATACTATATTCCTCCCACGGAATTCCGGCAACTGATTAATATCAGCCCCGGTTAAATCCTGATTTAAAATATCTTCACGGCCCTGTTGACCGTTAAGTTTTGCAATAAGAGTTGTTTTGTCAATATCTCCTGCAATAAGGAACCGTTCTTTTCCGGCTCTTACAACATAAAGCGTTTTTCGCGGGGCAATAGATATTGTCTCTTCAACACTCAGAAATCTGGAATTTAATGCTTTAGGGCTGCCAAACTGTGAAAATTTCTTATAAACCATAAGGGCAAAGAAAATAAGTCCCGTCATGGCCATAATATATACTCCGAAATTAACTAAGTAACCGCTCATAATATCCCTCTCAATATTTCAATTAAATATCTTCATCTTCCAGCTCAAAGTCGCTGTAGTCAAATTCTTCTTCTTCATTTCCCGGAGCCGGTGCAGCCTCATCAGGAGCCGCACCTTCCGGCAACACCTGGTCATCTGAGGCAGAATTTTCTTCAGGTAAAATTTCATTAGCCTGCTGTTCTGCTGCGACAGAGGTTTTTACGGCCGGAATTGCCTGTTGTGCAGGTGCTTTCTCTTCAATATCTGTAATCTTAACGCCGTACCGGTCATTCACGATTACAAGTTCGCCATGCCCGATAACTTTATTTTCAACCCTCAGAGTAACTTTATTTTCGTAAAGAGCTGCAACATCAACAACCAGCCCCTTTTCAATTTTTTTCAAATCCCCAAGAGAAATCTTTACCGGATCAAGCTCGGCATACATATCAACTTCAATACTGTCCCATAAATTTTTAGCTTCTGCTACATTCGCCATTCCGTTACCTCCGTTATTTTCATTAAATGGGAATTCTATATTCATATTAGGTTCTATCAATACAGTTTTAGTTTCATCATTTATAAATAATGTCAAATGCCTTATGTCACTATCCTCAAGAATAACCAAATCTCCGGGCTCAAGATCCTTAAGCTCCATCACCGAAAAACGGGTTTTACCAATTCTTACAAGGGCATTTGTATGACATTCATAAAAGTCTTCATAATCAAATTTATCCTCTCCTATCTCGACTTTTTGGGGAGACAATCTTCCATCCGGCACCGATACAATAAACCGGCCGGCTGTGTTTGCGTCCTCATCTCTTATCACAAAAGTCAAGTGGGTTATATCAAAATTTGTTCTTACAAAATTGACCACAGGCGGCGGATCAAAAAATTGTACAATTATTTTGTAAACGTAATCATTAAAACCGGTTAATACATTCTGCTCCAATTTAGTAAGTTTATTAATATCAAAAGGTCTGCCGGACTTGCCAAGCCCTTTAGTAAGAAGCATAGGAATAGCAAGTTCGGAAATTCTCAAGTACATATCGTAAAACTTGTCAATACGAATTTTAGTAACAAAATAACCTTCTTTTGACTGAAGCAGATTAATATTCTTACTGACACCAACCAATTCGCATCTCAAACCGGGCAGGAAAAAGTCATCCGCGGATTTTTGCAATCCCAAAGGAAAAAGCTTTTTGAACCAGTCGTATTCCTGATATAATACGCTGGGACTTTCTATTTTATGTTTTTTATCTGCTGTTCTTACCAACTTTTATTATCCCTCTGTACCAAGTCTTTTGATATTTCCCCATAAATACAATAATGTATTTATTAATGCATAACATCAACCTTTTAATGTATTTTTTTCAAAAATCAACAAAAAAATATATTTAATAGATGATTTTTTCCACTTAAAGAGTTTTTAAAAGTTATCCGCTAAATTTTCCCAATTTATTAATCTCGTTTTTTCATTATTTTTATGTTTTTGCTACAATAAAAATAAATAAGGAGAATAGAAATGGTTGATATAAGAGAAGAATTTATAGAACAAGCAAAAAAACTTTCAAGAAGTGCAGAAGTTTTGCCAGGCGGCATAGAAGAGCTTGCTGTGAAATTACAACATGCCAAGGATACCAATACACCGTTACGGGTAAAACTTGGAATGGATCCGACAAGACCGGATCTGCATCTGGGGCACACAGTTGTTATGAGAAAACTCAGAGAGTTCCAAAAACTTGGGCACAAAATTGTTTTGATTGTAGGAGGGGCAACCGCAATGGTAGGTGATCCTTCAGGGAAATCAGAAACCCGTCCGTCCTTAACAAAAGAACAAGTTGAAGAAAATGCAAAGTCATATTTTGAACAGATGTCAAAAGTTGTTGATGTTACAAAAGCGGAAGTTACAAACAACGCAGACTGGCTGCATAAAATGAGTTTTATTGAACTTTTAAAATTATCAGCACAAATAACAGTTGCACAAATGATGACCCGCGATGACTTTGCAAAACGATATTCAGAAGGCCGGCCAATATCTGTTCATGAATTTTTCTATCCTCTTATGCAGGCATATGATTCTGTTGTTGTAGATGCAGATATTGAACTTGGCGGAACAGATCAACGATTTAATACTCTTCTTGGCCGCGACATCCAGGCTGCTTACGGAAAAAAATATCCTCAAATGGTTATGCTTCTTCCTTTGCTTGAAGGAACCGACGGCCTTGTTAAGATGTCAAAAACATACCCGGAACACTGTATTTCATTAACAGACAGTGCAAAAGACATGTTTGGCAAGTTAATGAGTATTCCAGATACATTAATAACAAGATATTATGAATTATTAACAGATATTTCAGATCAAGAATTAAAAATTATTGATGAACAAATAAAAACAAACTCTAAAAATCCGCGTGATATAAAATTAAAGCTTGCACATACAATAACTGAAGAATACCACGGGAAAGAAGGAGCGGACAAGGCTCAGGAAGAATTTATAAATGTCGTATCCAACAAAGGAATTCCGGAGGATATTGAAGAAGTAGAAGTTGAATCAGGAAAAAATATTCTTGATCTTCTAACAGACCTTAAATTTGTCCAAAGCCGTTCAGAGGGTAAAAGGCTTATTCAAGGCGGAGGAGTAAAACTGGACGGGAACAAAATTACCGATATGGCTTATGTAATTGAATCCTCAGACCCGGTAGTATTACAAGCAGGAAAAAGAAAATTTGCAAAACTTATAATAAAATAAACAGGCAATTTACATGTTTGATGTTATAAAACGCGGAATAACAAAACTTAAAGAAGATATTCAGGTAATATACGACAAGGATCCGGCTGCAACAAATATACTTGAGGTAATATTATGTTACCCTGGGTTACACGCACTTATTGCATACAGACTTGCCCACAGGCTATACAAATGGCATATACCGCTAATACCCCGGATTATATCCTATATAACAAGAATTATTACAGGTATAGAAATCCATCCGGCCGCAAGAATCGGGAGAAGATTTTTTATAGACCATGGTGAAGGTGTTGTAATCGGCGCAACAACAATTGTAGGTGATGATGTGCTTATCTACCAGCAGGTTACACTTGGCGGAACCGGGAAAGAACAAGGCAAACGCCACCCTACTCTTGGAAATGGTGTAATAGTAGGAGCAGGGGCAAAAGTTTTGGGAAATATCACCCTTGGAGATTACGTAAGAGTCGGGGCCGGCTCTGTTGTTGTGGAAGATGTTCCTGAATATTCGACAGTTGTAGGCATTCCCGGAAGAATAGTCCGTAGAAAAATTAAAGATAAAAATGGCGTCCTTATGCACAATAGAATTCCGGATCCTATAAAATGCGAACTGAACAGATTAAAATACGAGCTCCAGGATTTAAAAGAAAAAATAGAAAGCAAATAAAATAAAGGCATAGTTATGAAAAAAGCATTTTTAATATTTTTAACCTTTTTATTTACAGGCCCGGCCAATTCAACAGTATGTAGCGAATATTTATCAACCGCTTATCAGCAGCCGGTAACTCTCACATCCAAAAAAGAATATATAGATAAATATGAAGAAATGATTGGCTCGAATTTTGTATCTTCAATTGTTTATGGAAAAGGTTATTTAAAATTTCCGGAGAAAAGACGTTTAAAGATATATTATATTTGCCAGCTTGAAAGTTACAACAAACCTATTTGGGGGTATGTTATCCCGCATTAAAATATCTTTTTACCCGCCAAAACTACACATTTATTTACATTGATGGAATTTTAGATTTATTTTAACTAAAATACTATCATAGGAGAATAGTTATGGAATTAATACTAAATATACTATATTTATTTGTTGCTGCATATACGCTTTATTTTTTGGCTCTTGCGATACGCAACCTTAATGACAAACCTTTTCGGAATGAATTAAGACATACTGCTTATGAGGATAAAGAAAATTTAGCGATAGTCGTTTATGCACACAATAACAGAAAAACTCTTGCAAATCTTATTAACGAATTGAAATCCCAAGATTATCCAATAAATAAATTCAGAGTATTTGTTCTTCTTGATAACTGCACAGACGGCTCGCAGGAATTATTTGTAGAAGAGAATTTTGTCCATGTTATAGACATCAAAGGTGTTGGGACAATAGGCAAAGATCAGGCGATTTCAACTTTGTTAGAGAAATTATCTGATAATGATTATATTGATTCCTATGTATTTCTTGACGGAGACAGAAACCTTGCAACTAATTTTCTATCAATTGTAAATGCGTCTTTGAAAAAAGAAAGCGTAATTAGCGGAGAAACAGTTATCGAAATTGATTGTCTGGGAATAGTAGACAGAATAAAAGCCTCTTATCAAAAATATCATATGAATTTTTTAAGAAGAGCCCGTTCATTATTTGGTCTGGCTGCCCAGGCAGACTCTGGAGTTTTTATTATCAAACGTGATATTGTAGACAAAATCGGCGATGTAGATTTCAAAAACATTAATTCGGAATTAAAATACAGCCTGCTGTTATCCAAAATTAAATGTAGATGCACTTACAATCCAAATATACAAACAATAGTACATCCGGCAAATTATATTTTCAGAAAACCAAATTTGTCATACAGACTAGATCTGTTTAAAAACTGCATTCCACAATTATTTTCAACAAACTTTGTTTTTAACGAACATGTAATATCTCTTCTTTATCCTAATATTTGGCTTTTACTAATAATATATGCCGTATTGTTCAAGTATTCTTTATACTATCACTTTATGGCAGATATCAAAATTGTATCACTAAGTTTTGTACTTCTATTGGCTGCATTTGGACTAAGCCTTATTAACGCAAAAATGACAATTAAAGAAATTGGCTATCTATGCCTGTATCCGATTTATTCAGTCTGCCACATTATAAAAAACTTCCCGCCAATAAGATATGTTATAAACAAAATTTTAAATAAAGAAGATGAAAATAAAAATTCAGAAAAATTTACAGTTGACGTAATTGTAACCGTTGGAAGAAACAACCTTAACTGTAAACTTGAGTTTATCTCTCATGACGGACTTGCAAAAATAAAATTTATATATAAGAACAAAAAGTATGTTACATCTTCACACTTAAGAATGATAGATGCACTTCAGGAATTAAAATTAAAACTTGATGATTATGGATTTATATTGAGAATATGCAACTGTTGTTCTCATTTTAAACCTTGTGTTGATGGTTCAACTAATATGCTCAGAGGTTTTTGCGCAAATGAATACCCAAGCCCGACAATAAGTGATGAACCAAGACAGACACTTGTATGGAATACATGTTCTGCATTTACTCCGGCAAAATTAAATAACATAATCTCTGATATGATAAAAGAAAGCCGTGCAAAAAAATAGTACTTATTGGAAATCCAAGTAAGAAGACCAAAGAACTTAAACATTTTTCCTATACAAAATGTTGCTGTAAAGAAAAATAATATTTAGGGCTGCATTTCGCCGGCCAACAACCTGCCCAAATACTCCCTAACCAATTTATTTTTCATTATCTTTTGTGTCCCTCCCCCTTAAACAGAGAAAATCGTCTCCTCTGATACACTCCAGGTTTTTAACTAAATATTTTCCTGTTAATAATTTTTTTCTATTGCTGATAATGATTAGCGAAATTTAAGCAGCTTGACGCTCCGCCATGTATAGAATTTATCAAACAAAAACGAGCCCAAATTATTGGACCCGTTTTTGTTTAATTGAATTTAGGTGAGATTATTATAACTTAGATGCAACCATGTAAGTTGTTTCAGCTAATCTTGTAGAGTAACCCATTTCGTTATCGTACCAAGAAATAACTTTAACCATATTATCACCCATAACTCTTGTTAATAGAGAGTCAACAGTTGAAGATTGAGAAGAACCGATATAATCAGAAGAAACAAGCGGTTCATCAGAGTAGCAAAGAACATGGCCGTCAGCGCCTTCTTTCAATGCTGCATTAACTTCTTCAACAGTAACTTTCTTTTCAGTTTCAAATACAACGTCAACCAAAGAAACGTCCGGAGTAGGAACTCTCATTGCAAAACCGTCCAATTTTCCTTTTAATTCAGGAATAACAAGAGCAACTGCTTTAGCAGCACCAGTTTTTGTAGGAACAATATTTAAAGCGCCGGCTCTTGCACGACGAGGGTCTTTATGACCTGCATCCAAAATTCTCTGGTCACCTGTATAAGAGTGAACTGTAGTCATTAAACCTTTAACAATACCGAATTTTTCTTTAATAACTTTAGCAACCGGAGCTAAACAGTTAGTTGTGCAAGATGCCATAGAAATAACGTTATGTTTAGCAGGATCATACTTATCGTCGTTAACGCCTAAAACGATAGTAATATCTTCATTTGTAGCAGGAGCTGAGATAATAACTTTCTTAGCACCGGCATCAATATGAGCATGAGCCTTAGTTGCATCTGTAAAGAAACCTGTAGATTCTACAACAACATCAACACCAAGATCTTTCCAAGGTAATTGAGCAGGATCTTTTTCCGCAAAGAATTTAATTTTTTTACCGTTTACAATAATACCTTCTTCATAAGCTTCTACAGTTCCGTCAAATTTACCCATTACAGAGTCATG
Organism: Candidatus Gastranaerophilales bacterium; assembly: GCA_944325075.1. Taxonomy (GTDB): domain Bacteria; phylum Cyanobacteriota; class Vampirovibrionia; order Gastranaerophilales; family Gastranaerophilaceae; genus UBA1221. The sequence goes on along the minus strand of CALUYU010000019.1, from coordinate 17,004 downwards.
TTTGAAAAGAAGAGCAGCTTGTTCAGGTTTCAAACCAGGGTCATTGATTGCTACATAGTTAATTTTGTCAAAAATACCTTCTTTGATAGCGGCACGTAAAGTATTTCTACCGATTCTACCAAAACCATTGATTGCTACATTTACCATAAGTTTTTACTCCTTCTTATTTTGTAAATCTTATTTAACATGACTTTTATAACATCAAAACAAAACTTAATCAAGTGGGTTATACCGGTTCAAATATTAAAAAAAAGTTAAATTTTGATTATCCCGGACAACTATAAAAATGAAAACCAGCCGGCACTTGAAACTTTAAAATGGTTGTGCAATTATTTAGATAATAAAATTCGGGATGAATTAAACGTGTTCCGGCAAAATCAGGGATAAAAAAATGAGAATAGCAAAAATCACAGTCAATCCAGCCTTTTCAGGCACATCAACTCAAGAAACCAAGCAAAAATCTTTTCTGGATAAAATCCATGAGCATACAAAAAATTCTTCAGATATGACCGATACAATAGTAGTTCCAAGAACAATATTCAAAGGCTACTTAGGAATAATGGCCGGAACGACACTTGCAACTATCGGCGGATTAATAACTTCTAAAATGCCAAAAGCAGGGAAAACATTAAGTATTGCAGGGTTATTGGCATCTTTATACGGAACATATGCATTTGTTCGACCTTTCATCATAAAAGATGCCCCGGGCGTTGAACACAGCAAGCAGAACTAATCCGATATGACATAAGTAACCGGAATATCAAATTTTTCGCGGGGAAGAACGTCGAAAATAAATTGTTTAAATATAGGCGTTATTGATGTTACTTTAGGATAAAGAGCAAGAAAACGATCGTAAAAACCGCCGCCGTAACCCAGCCGGTAATTCTCTTTATCAACGGCAAGGGCAGGAACAATTACTAAATCAATAACATCAGGACTAACCGGCACAGAACATGGTTCGTATACATTAAAAGAAGATTTTTCGAATTTATCACACGCAGGACAAACCAGCAGCTGGTCTTTATTGACCTTCGGAAAATAAAAATTTTTCTTATAATTCATCAGTGGCAGCAAGTTTATCTCATACCTGAGAGGATAATACAACATAATATTTTGAGAATTAACAAACACCGGATGAGACAAAATCTTCTCGATAATTATCTTGCCGGATTGATTAGGATCTAAACCGGTTCTTATTTTTTTAATTTTAGTACGTAAGTCGGTTTTATTTTCCATAAATTTATTATATAATAACAGCAATGGAAAACAAATGTTCAAGTAATTTAATAAATCCTAATTGGGCAAAACACGGTTACATTCAAGTCTACACCGGGAACGGTAAAGGGAAAACAACCGCGTCATTAGGGCTTGCAATGAGAGCGCTTGGCCGATGCTGGAAAGTTTTGATAATTATGTTTGCTAAAGGCGGGGAGGATTATGGAGAATTAAACTCTTTCAGGAACCTTTCACCGGAAATTGCCGAAAATCTCACAATCGTTCAGGCAGGACTTGAAAGAATTGTGTATAAAGCAAACCAGACACCGGAAGATCTTACTGAAATTCACAAAGGCTGGGAACTCGCGAAAAACGCGATTAAAAATGACGAATATAATCTGATAATCCTTGATGAAGCCAATATTGTAATAGACTTGGGATTTATTGACCTGAATGAAATGATTGAGGTATTAAAAAATAAACCTGAAGAAATGGAAATCGTTCTCACCGGACGTAATGCCAAGCAGGAAATAATCGATATCGCCCATCTGGTGTCAAAAATTGAACCCGTTAAACATTATTGGGATACCGGAGTTGCGGCCCGCAAAGGCATAGAATATTAATTGTAAAATAATATCAACAACCAATTAACCTACTTGATATTCTAAAAATTTCTAATATAATATTATTATGAAGAGAGTTCTAACAACAACAATTTTAGGAATAGCACTGATTTTATCGTCCAATATCTCAGCAGAGGCAGGATTTATTGCGGATAAAAAAGCCGCTATTCAGCAGGCCAGAATTGAAAAAAGTGTATACAAAGATATAGAAAACCTTTTTGAAAAACAAGATGAATATGCTGCAAGATATGACCTTGAGGGCTTAAAAACTCTTTATGGAGATAAGTTTATTAATTGCGACGGTTATAATAAAGAGGTTTATTTTAGTCTTGTAAAAGAAACCTGGGAAACTTATCCGGATATAACTTATTCAACAGAAATAAAAAATATAAAGCTTAATGGGGATTATGCAACCGTTGAAACGCATGAAACAGCTGTAGCAACAACCCAGGATGATATGGATATTGTTGAATCAATTGGCGAATTAAATTCAACATCCAATTGTATATATCATTTAGAAAGAGGTTCTAATAACAAATGGGTAATAACCGGTGAACAGGTTCTGGATGAAGTTTCTACTTTAAAATACGGGGATGCCAGATTTGTTAAAATGAGTTTAGAATCACCTACAATGATTGGAGCCGGTCAGGAATATAATGCCAATTTAAAAGTTGACCTGCCTTCCGATGTAATTGTTATTGCGTCTATTAATCAGGAAAAAATTGTTAATCCGGCAGCAAAACCTGAAGAAAAATTTAGAAAACTATCCGAAGAACAAACGCTTTCCAGAATATTTAAAGCAAATACAGAAAATCTTAATGAATATAACGTTGCATCTGTAGGTATTACAAGAGCTGAAGCAGTATCAGAGACCAAATTTCGTGTATATATGAACGGTCTTGCGTTCATAATGACCAGAATAAATGTTGTTCCGAAAAACAACTTTGCAGAACCAGGGGACGCGGATGAATAATAAATTGAGCAAATTATTATATTTTATAGTTTGTTTTGTATTTTTTCTAATCTCGGATTTATATCTATCTAAAATTCTTTATCAAAATATTACCAGGGGATTTGCGTTCTCAAGCAAAGTAGTTGCTCTTACATTTGTTAAAAATACCGGAGCCGCATTTAATATATTCCCGAATGCAAGAGAATTCCTTATTATTTTATCAGTAGTCGTTTTAACCCTGCTTTTTTTGTATGTTATAAAAAATCTCAAGTCAATATGGATGAAAGAAATATTCCTAATATCACTGCTCTGTGCCGGGATTGCAGGTAACTTACATGAACGAATAGTGCTTGGGTATGTTAGAGATTTTTTCCAACTGAAATTTATAAACTTTCCGGTCTTTAATATTTCTGATATATTTATAAATATATCAGTAATTGCATTGATAATAATAATCTTACTAAAGAAGACCAAATAAATATGATTTATGTTGCAGATGAAAATGATGAAGGCAAACGCTTAGATACCTTTGTTACTGAGGTTTTAAGCGAGATTTCCCGCTCTAAAGTTCAAACTTTGATTAAATCAGGCGGGATAATTGTTAATGATGAACTGAAAAAACCATCTTATCAGCTAAAGGAAGACGATTCCGTTGAAATCAAAATAACAAACTCTAAAAATCAAATTAAAATTGAGCCTCAAAATATACCGTTAGAGATTATTTATGAAGATGAAAACATGGTTGTGGTAAATAAACCATCAGGCATGCTCACGCATCCCACAAATCTGGAAAAAGAAAATACTCTTGTAAATGCGCTTCTTTATAAGTATGGAGAGAATTTATCTGATATAAACGGAGAATTCAGACGAGGAATAGTACACAGATTGGATCGCAATACATCCGGATTACTTATGATAGCTAAAAATAATAAAACTCACGATTTTTTAGCAGATCAAATTAAAGAACATAAAATTGAAAAAAAATACCGTGCAATTTTAAAAGGCGTATGGGAAAAAGATGAGGAGACAATAGATTTACCAATTGGCCGGAACCCAAATCAGCCGCATAAAATGATGATTACACCTAACGGAAAAGCAAGCACAACCATTGTCAGGGTTATAAAAAGATTTAAAGAGGCAACAGCCGTTGAGTTGACTTTGATAACCGGGCGGACACATCAAATACGAGTTCACACAAGTTTTAAGAAACATCCGGTATATAATGATACTCTATATGGAGCGGGCAAAGGGAAAGTAATTACAGAAGAACAAGTATTACAATCATTCTACCTGAGGTTTACAAAACCGTTTTCTGATGAGATAATTACACTTGAGATCCCTCCGGATCAAAAATATGAGAAAGTACTAAAATATTTTGAGGGAAAAGAAAAATGAAACTACTTTTACAAATCATAGCCTTCATTGCACTTTTTAGTGTAATTTATATAGTTATTCTAAACGGGAATGACACCATAACATTACAACTATGGGCCCCGCGCTATGACGCCGTTACAGAAACTGTTTATCATACAACTAAGACATTAAACATGGCCTTTTACACACTCGGCATACTGGGAGCAGGATTATTTGCCGGAATATGTTTGTTTGTCCCATTTTATCTTGCCCAAACCGAACAACTTTTTGCGTACAAAAGAGAATTAGAAAGAAGTTCTGTAAAAACAGATAGCAGCACTTCTCAAGTAAAAGTTTTGCAAGCAAAAGTTGAAGTGCTTGAAAAAGCGTTAAAAGAGGCTTTAGAAAAATAACAGAAATTCTAATTTTTAATACTTTAGAGTAAGAAAATTTCTTACTCTATTTTTTATATCTCCAAACAAATTTACAAAATTTACTAAAAAGTTTAAACCAAAGATACTAACAAAAATTATGAGAAAAAATATAAAAGAGAACCGGCTAAAGTTGGCCGGTTCTCTACATTAATACTAAATAATCCTATGTAAGTCTTATTTACCTTTGTACATAACAGCTCTAGCTGCAGCTGTTGCAGGAAGAATTGTTTGATCATACATGTAAATCGGATAAATATCTGTTGGATTAGATACTACACAATCATCATCAGTTGCTTTGTAATCTGTAGATCCATCACAAGTAACAAGTTTGTTAGGGTTCTTGCTGCCGTTAACGTCAACTACACCATAACATTTGTTGACTTCAGTACATTGAGCAGATCTAGTTTTGCCTGTACCGATGTTGTATTTAGGGAATGTAAGAGTAATACCATCGTTAAAGAACAATGTGTAGTTACTAGTAGTATCAGCACCAAATTTAGCATCAGTAGGTCCCCAACCTTCACCGTTAGAAGTACTTACAACGTTCATTCTGTTGTTGAACATGTTATACAATGATGCAGAAGTTCCATCTGTTTCTGCTGAACCAGAAGCAGTAGCTTGGCTCAAATCATAGTCATCAAGAGCTACGTTCAAAACTACAGCCTGAGATAATACAGATAAAGCTTTCTTAAATGCAGTTCTATATTGAGCACCTTGAGTAGAGTTCAACAATGTAGGCATTGTCATAGCTGCTACAACACCGATAATACCAAGCGTAATCAATACTTCTGCCAAAGTAAACGCGTTCTTAGTTCCTTTAATCATGTTAAAAATCCTCCGTTAATTAAATGGTTCCACTTAATTTTAACACATTAAGAACCTATTGTCAAGTTTTTTGGCAAATATATATTCATATAAAGCAATATTTTTCAAATGACAAAAGAAAACTTATCGCCAAACCATCTTATTTTAATATATATATTTTTATGATAACATCACTTTTAAAAGAGGTATAAATATGAAAAAAATAGCTTTAATAAACCACGGATGTGCGAAAAACCTTGTAGATTCGGAACTTATGCTTGGTCTGCTGGCCGAAAAGGGTTATGAAATAACATTAAATGAGGAAGAAGCCGATGCGGTGATAATTAATACATGTTCATTTATCCATGACGCCGAAAAAGAATCTGTTCAAAGTATATTACAGATTGTTGAAAGCGGTAAAAAGGTTATTGTAACCGGCTGCCTGCCTCAGAAACATAAAGACGAACTGAAAAAAGCTATTCCGGAGGTTTGTGCAATGGTTGGCACCACGGATTTTCAGGATATAGTACCTATTGTAGAAAAAGTATTAAATAAGCAAAAGGACGAATATATTGCTAAAATTTCAGAAAAACCTGAGTATATCTACCCGGAAACAATACACAGACAACAGATAACAATGGGGGCTAGCTCTTATATAAAAATTGCAGACGGATGTAACTATCATTGCGGTTATTGTATCATACCTCAATTACGCGGTGCATATCACTCAAGAACAATTGAAAATATTGTAGCAGAAGCTAAAGAACTTGTAGATAAAGGGGTTACGGAAATTGATTTAATAGCTCAGGATACAACAAGCTATGGGATAGATCTATATGGAAAACCTTCTCTTGCAGCATTGCTCAGGGAATTAAACAAAATAGATGGACTTGGCTGGATAAGGATTATGTATGCATATCCAACTCAAATGAATGATGAACTTTTAGATGCTATAGCAAGCCTTGATAAAGTTGCAAAATATGTTGATATTCCTCTCCAGCATTATAGTAAAAAAATACTTGAGGCTATGAGGCGCCCGGCATCGGATTATGATGAATTAATTAAAAAAATTCGAGCTAAAATTCCTGATGTTGCAATCCGAACAGCATTTATAGTGGGATATCCGGGAGAAACGGAAGAGGATTTTAAAGAACTTTACAATTTCGTAAAACGTGTAAGATTTGACCGAATGGGAGTATTTGAGTATTCAAGAGAAAAAAATACTACATCTTATTCTATGGAGCATCAGGTTCCTAAAAAACTTAAACATAAGCGTTATAAGGAGCTAATGGAACTTCAGCAGCAAATTTCATATGAAATTAATCAAACGTACATAGGAAAGACCATTCCTTGTATAGTTGAAAGTTTTACGGATGACGGAGTTGTTATTATGAGATCGGAGCATGACGCACCTGATATAGATGGACTTGTATATGCAAAGGCTGAACGGCCGGTTGTTCCGGGTGATATTGAAAATGTTATGATTGATAACGCCGATGAATATGATCTTTTTGGTACAATCGTTTAGCCAGCTTTACATTACTTAAAATATTAGGCAATTTATTTACTTCACACTCTTTATCTGTAGTGAAAGGAATATTTATGACCGAAATTTCATTTACATCAGGCATAAAGCCGGTTTCTCTTATAGAGTTCAGTAATTCCATAGGGAAAATCGGGACCCAAAATTCAGTAAATTACCCCTGGACAATTAAAGAATCAATAAAAGCCCCAGCCGCGTACACAACAAACATCTGCGACTGCACCATGCTCGGGATATCGGACGGAACAAATGTACTTATGATGCATATTTGCCCTACAGTTGAGCAAAACCATAACTTATTTTCAATAAAACAATTTATTGCGCAAAAATTGGATTTAAAAAAAGATAATTTAGAAGGAATACTTGTCGGCTCAAAATTAAATAAAAAAAGCCAGGAAATTTATGAGAAACTATCAGAAGTTTTAAGAAATTTTAATATCCCGTATTCTGAATTAAAAATCGGCAAAGATCCCATAAAAACAGCGTATTCGTCGCAAACAGATGAATGGCTTATATCATCGTCATATATTGATAAGCTTCTGAAAAAAGGAACTGAACCGTTATCGATATTAAAAAGCATGTTCAAAAAAGTTAATATATCAGAAACAGATGAAGTTTTATAAAAAGTATAAGGGCTCAATTATGGACAACATCACTTTCACCGGAAACTTTATTTCTCATATAAATATTAAAAGAGTAAAACCGATTAATATTACACAAAAAATATCGGTTATAGAAGCCGACCCTCTGAATTTTCATGATTTAGAAGCTTTACGCGAAGTCAATGACTTATGGCAGGGGAACTTTTCTAACAATATTTATAAAGATGCCAATGCCATTAATAATATAGCAATCAAAGATGAAAAAATTAAATTTTTCATTTTAACACACCAGAAAAACAATTTTAATAATCTAAATGCAGAAGACATAATTGCTGAAGGGAAAATTATACTTAAACATCCGAAAGAAAATTCTATTTATCTTGACTATCTTCAGGTTCAGCCGGATAACATGTTCGAGTCAGAAAACAGAATTTATAAAGGGATAGGAACAGCGTTCCTCGACTTCATAAAGGATTTATACAAAGGTAAAGAAATAAGTCTGCATTCTTTATATTCAACTTTAGATTTTTATATGAAAAACGGATTCCGCCCAATAGAAAGAAACTCAAATAATCTATATTTTACTGTCTAAAAATTTGTCAAATACAAACCCTGACCGGATTTTACATTTATATGTATAACCGGCCAGGGTTTATAAAAACAGATAAAAGTAAAATATTACCACGGATAGTCATCTTTAATCTGCCAACCATCCTGCTGAATTAAATATCCGCAATTTGCTCCGTAAGTTTTACAGTCATTTATCAAATAAGGTCTCGAGCTTCTACTTTTACTAATTGTCATCCTTTTTTGAGCATCAAGAGAATAATATTGGAAAAATAAAACTCGTGTATTTACTGCAAAAGGAATAGTCACAAAAAAAACGTCACGACCTAAACAATTTTGTCCGCTCGGGCCATTTATATCAATAACAAAAGTAAAACCAAAAACCAATTTTTTGTTTGGGTCTGATGAGTCAGTACCAGTTGCTCCGCTAATCAGAGCAATTATTCCGTTTGGAAATTCTAATATTGGTGCAGCCTTATCAATAGAAATCCAAGGTGATCCTGCAGGATATGTAATTGTTCTTTTATATCCACAATCGGCCAGAGATTTAGCAGCGGAAAAGTGAGCACCATTTAGATAAGGAAGCATGTATTTTGAGACAAACTCCGCACGCAAAATTCTATTATTTTCAATATCATACTCTTCTCCACCTTCAAACTCAAGCCCCCATTCAGTAATATTTCCATAGTCGGCCTCAGCACGGCGTATCATATTACTAAAAATATTAAATGAATATTTTAATCTTGTTACAACTTCTTGTTTCTGATAATTGGCTATCAAAGTTGGCAAAATCATAGCAGCAACAACTCCGATTATGCCTAAAGTTATAAGTACCTCAGCCAAAGTGAATGCGGTCCTGCAAGGCGAGTAGGAGTTTTTTGTAGTTTTGGGAATCCCTCCCCTACCTACATTATTTGCTACAGAACACTTTGATATGGAGGAAAGCAATTTTGACAAAAGCCCTTGTCTCCCTTGAGGTTCGTTACCCCCCCCCCCGTATACCATACTATACTTGACTTTTCCATGTGTTTACCCCCTTTTTTCTTTTATTATATACTATTTTTTCTGTTTTTTCAAGTGGGGCACAGCACCCTTTTAGATGATGCTCCGCCGGGCTGAACTTAAAGAAAATATTTGAAGAATTAATATTTTTTGTTGTTGGACTGAAACTACGGCATCATTTGTTTTTAATACTATTTATATGTATCAAGGGAAGCACAGTGTTATAGTGAGGTGCCCATAGAACGCGAAAACCCTGCGCCTACAATAACCAAAATTAAAATCCATACTCCTTATGCTTTTTGTATAACATTCTCTTCTATTTTTATTACTTCTTACAGCGCCCGACATTTTAATCAATCATCCGGTAAAATACATTTCGCAACAAGACAACTTATGAAAATTCTCCGTAAAAACTAAAAAAGCTCATATAAAATGAGCTTTTTTTACGATTAAACTATATCCTCGGGAGGTTCTCCGCCCATATCCATCGGAGGTTCACCCATAACCTGAATACCAAACTTTGTTCTAAACAAATGTTTAACAGTATCTCCCTGAATCTCATACATCATTTTATTAAACATATCATACGCTTCCCGCTTATATTCAAGCAGTGGATCTTTCTGCCCGTATGCACGTAATCCTATGCCGTCTCTTAACATATCAATATTATGCAGATGATCAATCCACTTATTATCAACTACACGTAAAAGAATATCTCTTTCCAAGGTTCTGATAACATTGTTATGGCTAAAAGGTTCCTGTGGAACAAAATTAGGATCATATTGAGAAATTACATTATTATAAAATGCAATAACCTGAACTTCATGATCTTTATACGACTGAATTGCAAGTTCTTTCAATTTATCATATATAGCCTCGAACCTCACGCCCTGAACATCAGATATCCCGAACCCGGTTAGAGGAGGGAAAATAGAATGTATTTCTTTAATCATGGTATTCAAGTCTTCAAATACATACTCATCAGGGGTTTGTTCAGGAGAAATATAACTTCTTAAAAGTCTGTCTATTTCTTTTTCAATCATATAGTAAATATCTGAACTCAAATCTTTTCCAAATAAAACTTTTCGTCTTTGGGCATAGAATTTTTCACGTTGAATATTCATAACATCGTCGTATTCGAGTACGCTTTTTCTTATATCAAAGTGATAAGTTTCCACCTTCTTTTGTGCAGACTGAATTTGCCTTGTAATAAGCGGGTGTTCAATTGCCATAGTTTCATCAACATTAAGGGCATTCATAAGAGATGTAATTTTATCCCCGCCAAAAATCCTCATCAAATTATCTTCTAAAGACAGGAAAAATCTTGTAGAACCGGGATCACCCTGACGGGCAGCACGGCCTCTTAACTGGTTATCAATACGGCGTGATTCGTGGCGTTCAGTACCTATAACGTGTAATCCGCCGGCTTCTACAACCTGAGCGTGTTCTTCCTTTGTAATAGCTGTTGCCTCTGCCAGTAATTCAGCTTTCTTTTGTTCGTACTGAGGGCTGTCCGGATCTATTCCAAGTTCATCAAGCTTTTCTTTAGCCATATACTCAGCGTTACCACCCAATAGAATATCTGTACCGCGGCCTGCCATGTTAGTAGCAATTGTAACTGCGCCTACACGGCCGGCTTGAGCTATAATATATGCTTCTTTTTCGTGATGTTTTGCATTCAAAACATTATGTTTTATACCAATTTTATTTAACAAATGGGATACATACTCGGATTTTTCAATACTTATTGTACCTACAAGAACCGGACGCCCAAGCTTGTGCTGATATATAATATCCTGAACAACTGCAGCGAATTTTGCCCGTTCAGTTTTATAGATAACGTCAGGATAATTTATTCTGATATCGGGTTTGTTAGTTGGAATCACCGTAACTTCAAGATTATAAATTTTACCGAACTCAGCTTCTTCAGTCATTGCTGTACCGGTCATACCGGCAAGTTTAGGATAAAGTCTGAATAAATTTTGGAAAGTAATACTTGCCAGAGTTTGGGTTTCATCCTGAATTTGGACACCTTCCTTTGCCTCAATAGCCTGATGGAGCCCGTCAGACCAGCGTCTTCCTTCCATCAAACGTCCCGTAAACTCATCTACAATCATTACTTCATTGTTTCTCACAACATAATCCGTATCCTTCACAAACAATTCTTTAGCTTTTAACGCTTGCAAAAGATGGTGTGCATATTGCGTGTTAAGGTCAAACAAATCTTTAATCTGAAGAATTTCCTGAGCTCTGTCAATTCCTTCTTCAGTTAAAATAATGTTCTTATTTTTTTCATCAACTTCATAGTCAATATCTTTCTTTAACTGAGGAGCAACTTTTGCCATCAATTTATAAGTTTCAGCGGATTTTTCGAGTCTTCCGCTAATAATAAGCGGGGTTCTGGCCTCATCAATCAAAATACTGTCGACTTCATCAATAATAGCGTAATTATAAGGCCTTTGAACCAGGGCATTTGGACTCTGCGCCATATTATCCCTTAAATAATCAAACCCAAATTCATTATTGGTGCCGTAAGTAATATCACAGTCATAAGCGGCCTTTTTAGCTGCAAAATCATCCATTGTACGGCTGCCGGAAAGGATTACACCAACTGAAAGTCCAAGGAATTTGTAAATCTTCCCCATCCATTCGCTGTCACGTTTTGCCAGGTAATCATTAACCGTAATAACATGAACGCCTTTACCGGTAAGCGCATTAAGATATGCCGGTAAAGTCGCCACAAGAGTTTTACCTTCACCAGTTCTCATCTCGGCAATATGCCCGTTATGAAGGAAATATCCGCCGATAAGCTGAACATCAAAATGTCTCATATTAAGCACTCTTTTCCCGGCTTCACGAACAGTCGCGAACGCTTCAGGAAGAAGTTTATCCAACGCTTCTTTTTCCAGCTTTCTATCAGTCTTAAAATCTTTAGATGTCGGGCGTTTTGCCAAAATCGATTTAAACTCGTCTGTTTTGGCCCTTAACTCTTCATCAGACATTGCTTCAAACTGTGGTTCAAGGGCGTTAATATGGTCAATAATCCCCATAATACTTTTTATTTTTCTTTCATTAGGGTCGCCCAATACTTTCATCAATAAATTTAGCATTATTAAATTGTCCTCTCCAAATTTGGTATTCGTATGCGTTTATTTTAACATAGACAAAGGAGATTTTATACATCTTAAGAAAAAAATAATATTTCCACAGACACGACCGGCGTAAAAAGCCACAAAAGACCGAGCATATAAATGATCCTCCCCCCCCACCAGCCAATATAACCTCTTATGGACTTAATGTTTAAAAATTGTCTGATCTCTTCCCGGGCCTACACTTACAATAGAAATTGGAACCCCAAGAAGCTCTTCCAGCCTTGCAAGATACTCTTTAGCATTTTCAGGCAGCTTATCGTAATCACGTATATCGGTCAAAGAAGTATTCCATCCTTTATGAGTTTCGTAAACCGGCTCAAGATATTTGTGCATATATACATCTGTAGGATAAGATGTATATATTTTACCATTTCTTGTATCTTTGTAAGCCGTACAAACTTTAATTTCATCAAACTCATCAAATACATCTATTTTTGTAAGCGCAATAGTTGTCAACCCGCCGACAAGAACCGCGTAACGCATGGTAACCGCATCAAACCATCCGCATCTTCTCGGACGCCCGGTCGTAACCCCAAACTCATGACCAATTTCTCTTATTCTATCGCCTGTTTCATCTGTAAGTTCTGTTACAAAAGGACCTTCCCCAACACGGGTTACGTAAGCCTTGGCAACTCCGACAATTTCATCAATCATCTTAGGCCCGTACCCACTGCCGGTACAAGCACCGCCTCCGATAGGGCTTGAGCTTGTTACAAAAGGATAAGTCCCGTAATCCACATCAAGCATAACGCCCTGAGCGCCTTCAAACAGTATTGTCTTATCCTTTGAGGTTTCCAAAAATTCCTGCCACTCAAAACAAACATATGGTCTGAAAATTTCCGCATATTTTTTGCAAAGTCCAAGAACGTCTTCCTTTGAATAGGCTTTAAGCCCGTAAACATTTTCAAGCATCTTATTTTTCAATGGTAAAATAACATCAAGTTTTTCACTCAATGTTTCTTCTGAATACAAATCCTGAACCTTTAGGCCAATTCTGGCATATTTATCGGTATAAGTAGGTCCAATACCTTTTTTAGTAGTACCTATTTTACCTTTTTTCGCATTATCTTCACTGTATCCGTCAACCTCTGTATGATAAGGCATTGTTATAGAGGCAAGCGGACTGACCTTTAATCTTGAAACATCAATTCCATCTTTTATTAATCCATTTACCTCTTCCTCAAAATATTCAGGCAAAATAACAGTCCCGGCCCCAATAAAACAATCCTTGCCGGAATATAAAATTCCTGACGGGATAAGGTGAAATTTAAAAGTTTTATCATCAACAACAACAGTATGACCGGCATTACATCCGCCCTGATACCTGATAATAAGATCAGCCTCCGCAGCCAGTAAATCCGTAATTTTCGCTTTCCCCTCGTCTCCCCACTGCGCACCTACTACAACTCTATTCATATCCTTATCCCTTCTTCATGTTAGCTTATTTACCAACCTATTTTATCACAAAAACAAAAATCAAAAAGGCTGACACATGTCAGCCTTAAACTTGTGAGTAAATGTATTTTATAAGTCTGCTATCCCAAATAAGATAACATTCCGGATTCGATTCTTGCCTGCTGCTCAGGAGTTACATATCTTGAAATAAGTTTTTGGTCATTTTCTGATAACCCTAAAGCAGATACATCAACCCTTTTTCCATTTCCGACACCAAGCGCTCCGAGCGCATAATTAGACATAGCTTCCAAACTGCTTAGCTCAGTTTCTTTCGGAGCCCCGAATTTCAATATTGCTTCACTTTCAGCTTGTTTAGAAACAGCTAAATCCTGAGTTTTAACCTTTGGTTGATATGATGTTCCTTCAGCTCTTTTTCCATAATTTCCATAATCAAATGTAGACATTTTTAATCTCCTTTATATTTACTCACGTGTTTACTATCGACATTTATTCTGTTAATCTTTAATGATTAACTATTAATTTTCCATATTTGTTACAATTATTTACATTATGCTTTATACCTCAAATCTTTTTCCTATAAATTAATTTTCTCTCGTATTTATATAAAGTATTTTTAGATTTAAAAATTGCTTATTTTGGATATAATTTATATATATTTTGTAACAAATGTTTACAAATAACCTAACTATCCCTGTTTATAAGCTATTTGGCCAATATGAAAAAATAATTTAGCAGGCAATCATTGAGTAAGGGGGAAACAATGAGTTCAATATTAGCAATAAAACTTACAGAACGAAATAATGATTCAATAGAATTCCAGAAAATATTAACCCAATACGGCTGCCAAATAAAAACACGAATAGGCTTGCATCATGGAACAGAGGACACCTGCTCTCCTGAAGGAATTATCATTCTTGATGTTGCGGGAGACTCCAATGAATTACAAAAAAGACTTGAGGAGTTTTGGCAAGTCAAATCTATAGAATTTAATTAATAAAACCGGGCAATACAATAACTTCTTTTATTTTAGAGTACTACTTTAAACCGCTGAAATGCTCAAGTTACTTGCGTGCAAACTTATAAATACCTTATGTAAAAAAGTGAGGTAAAGCTTTTCTACTCATAATGCATAAAAAAGATTCAGTGATTTAATACTTAATCGCCTGAATCTTTTTAAATATATATTTTAAGTAATTAAATATATTTATCAAGTGAATTCATTGTAGACAAAGTACCATCTCCGCCGCGATTATCCAAAAATTCTAATTTCAAACCGGATGGCGCATAAGGCTGTTCAGGAGAATTCTCAAAGTGCCAATTGCGCATTTCTTTTAACGACAAATTTTTAGCACCTTTATATCCGTTTGGCATTGGAAGCCCCTTTTCATTATAAAAAATTCGTGCCGCAGTAGGATTAGGATTAACATATTGATTCCCAACATAATGCTGATTTGCGGCCTTTGAATCGACCCGACGGCCTTCATCACAGTAGAATTTATAAGTCATAATACCGTCATTACCTTGCTTGGCAACAATTTTTCTGGTCAATGTCTGATCTGAAGAAACATTATTGCTTATAACCTGCCGTACACCCAGCAGACTGCCATTTTCAGAATAAACTCTGTCATAAACTGCTTTGCCAATTAAAGGTTGCTCTTTGTCATGCGGAAACATGCTAACTTTTGTTATAGTGTTTACCTTCTTATTTCCAACAGTCGATCTTGTAATTTGCTTAACACGATCGTGAATAATTCGACCGTTTTCTATAACTCGTGTATAAGTTTTCCCGTTTAATGTTTCTGTTACGATCTGTTTTGAATTAGATCCTTGGTTAATCCTTTTTACGAACCTTGCCCCAATTTTTGTAATAGCCATTTTAATAACCCTTTCTCTTATAAATTGCAGAAATCTCTTTGAAGTGAGGAATTTATAAAAATATATACCCTACTACTTTATATTATATTAACCGTAAAAATATTACAATAAAGTCAGTTTTGAACTGAAATATAATTTAATAAATTTTGGGATTAAGAATAATTATATTATCTCGTGCCAAAAGCGGGTGTATATATTATTGTACACCCGCTTTAACATGTAACTTTTTATTTGCGATGAAACCCTACCACGGATAGTCGTCTTTAATTTCCCATCCGTCACGTTGTATTAGTGCACCACACATTACTCCTGCTCTGTATACAGTATTATTGCAGCCATGGGAAGAAGTTAAAATTTCGTCACGAGTTAATTCAGGCAGCCAACCGTTTCCATAAAAGTGGACTCCGGATCTTTTAGGTCTGTTTTCAACTGACGTATCAGAAAGAGAAACTTGCGGGCCAAAATTAGCCGAGATAACAAAAATATCTTTTCCGGTTCTGTTTTCACCTTTCCGCGGGCCGTTAATATCAACAATAAAATGCATATGCTGCGAATATGAAGATTCAGTGCCGTCATCAGAGGTTATACCACCCGGCCAAAATAAAATTCCATATCCATCCTGTGTAAGAACGCCATATAGAGCACTTGCTTCTGTTGTTACATAAGCTATACTACCTTTTAGATCCATGACCGGATCATTAATACATTCAGACATATTTGAAGCATCACATTTCTTTAAAACTTTAATATGCTTTATAATATAATCATTAAGGAAGTTTTCGACTATTTCCCTGCTACTGGAGCCCATATTAGCATAATTCCAACCCTCAATAGATCCATGCTCAGCTTCTGCAAGCTTTATTACCTGACTGATTTGTGAATATATTTTTTGCAGTCTAACAACAGTTTCCTTCTTTTGGTAATTCGCCATAAGTGAGGGCATTGTCATGGCAGCCACCACACCGATTATGCCCAGGGTTATTAAAACCTCTGCCAAAGTAAACGCAAACTTGCGAGGCGAGTTGGGCCTGAGGCACTGCATTATGACGCTGCGCTGTCTGAAACGCGTAGAAATAATATTAAATTTCTTATTTTTCAAGTCCCATTTTGAAATTTTAGTCTCACGAAACATAATGCTTTCTTTTTGCTTCCTTTTTCTTTGTGCTAAAGAAAAAGGAAGTTTGGCTTTCAGCCCAACATTAGATTTTTGTGTGCATATGGCCGAACATTTTTGTTGGGGGCTAGATCCTGAAATACTCTGCGAGCACCCTCCCTTGTAAGCCTCCTTTTCGTCGGAAACAAGAGGAGCTGCGAGTTCAGGATGACATAGAGAATTTTTTATCAAACTTTTCCCGATGCGGCCAACTCTGCTTTTTTGTATGTTGGGGGTTCTACCCCAACAATATTTTAATGTTGGGCTGAAAGCCCAACCTACTTTGCTTTTAAAATTATTTTTATCTGATACA
>CALUYU010000018.1 GCA_944325075.1 Candidatus Gastranaerophilales bacterium | reverse complement strand
TGAAACAAGTTCAGGATGACAGTTGGTTGTTTTTTGAATTTCTTTATTTTTGTTGGGGTAGAAACCCCAACCTACATCAACTTTCTTTTTTGCTTACTTTTTTCCTCTTGGATTATTCGGGGGGTCAGAAAGCGCAGCGTTATTATGATGTCCCTCTGGAACAAAATACAACAGTCTTTGGTTTTAACCTTATTACGGGCAAGCTTGCGCCGACACAAAACACAGCAAATGCAGTTCAACAAATATGTTTGTTACTCATTTTGGATTAGCTTTAATAAATATTTATTTTATAACTTCAATAAAATCGTAATCCGTCAAATAAGGCAAATGCTCTTCCGTGATAAGTTCACCAGGAAGCAAAATAGCAATTCCCGGAGGGCATTCAGCTATAACTTCAGCAGAAATTCTGCCTATAGCCAAATCCTTTGGAATAGTTTCTTTTTCAGAATAAAATGCCTCTCTTAAGCTCATCTTGATCTGAGGAGTAAGCATAGGCATGTGCTTTTTCTTCTCCAAATAATAGATATCCGAATAATTTGAACTATCAATTTTTTGCAGGCATTTTACCAGATATTCCATATCAGCCCTGGTATTTCCAAGGTTTGATAACAGCAGCAACCCGGCGTCTGAAGCACTTTCCACCTCAATCCCAAAATCAATTTCAAGAATAGATTCTAATCTCTTGCCTGATAGCCGATCATCACGTATAAATACTTTTGTAACATCTGTTAAATACCCGAAATCAGGTTTCAAATCATGGATATGTTCCAATTGTTCAATTTCACGGCGCAGATATTTTGCATTTGCAATTGCCCGTTCTAATTGTTTTCTGCCCCTTGCGCTGTCCAAATTTGCCCTTGCAGCATCAAGGCTTGCAAGCAAAATTAACGAAGGACTTGTTGTATGCAAAAGTTTTAATGCTTTCTCAACAGCGTCAACATCAAGTATTGAATTTTCCGCAATATGGAGCATTGAACTCTGGCTCATACTGCCGCCGGTTTTATGAAGAGAATGAACAACAGCGTCTGCTCCCAACTGAAGCGCTGAGGTTGGCAAATGTTTGCTAAAATTCCATAAACACGCATGCGCCTCATCCACAATAAGCGGGACTTTATATTTTTTACAAACTAATGCAATAGATTTTATATCAGATACAACTCCCTCATAAGTAGGGTTTGTAATCCATACCATAGAAACATCATCATGTGCCGCAAGCATTTCTTCAACATTTTCAGGGGTAACATTCCCCCAAATTCCCCACTCTTCAAACTTTTTAGGGATTAACCATAAAGGTTCGGCACCAGAGATAATCATGCCGGTCAAAATTGAACGATGACAATTTCTGTTAGTTAAAATTCTCTGCCCCTTTTTAGTTAAACCCATTGCAATTGCAAGGTTTCCCGCAGTAGATCCGTTTAAAAGGAAAAATGTTTTCTTTGCTCCGAAAGCTTTTGCAGCCAGTTCTTGCGCCTCTTTTATAGGGCCGGTGGCAGGATGAAGTGTTCCTAAATTATCAAATTCATCTGTTGTATCAATAGAAAGAGCTTTATTTCCTATTAATTTTTTAAATTCAGGCAACACGCCATTTCCCTTTGTATGGCCGGGAATATGAAACTGATATGTAGGGTTTTCATAAGCTTGTTTCAGGGCATCTACAATAGGGGCTTTTACTTTTATTAATCGGCTGTTTTTTGTTACATTTGTCATAATAAAAATATACTATAAAAAAATCATGAAAATCAAGTATTTTATGTTATAATTAATATTTGTGAACAGGTTTATTGGAATTATATTTTTTACATTAGTCTTTATTCTTTCCCGGAATGGTGTTTTTGCCCAAAACAACATAGAGGACAACTCTTCTATGGAAGAAATCAGGCTTGAACTTCCGCCCAAAACGTTCAGCGGGCAAAGAACCAACAATTTAATAATTGAAAAAAATAGCAATCCAAATCCTGAGAGAATAAAAGAGGATGAAGAGGATGTTGATTTAGAAGCAATAGATGATTCGCTGCCTGAAAATAACAATCAAATACAGTCATATTCTCCGCCCCAAAAACCCTTAAAAGAAATGGTTGGGAATATTGAGTCAGAATTTAATTTTTTTAATAATTTTGATTTAGATAAAGATGATGACAATAAAATTGATGAAGATACACTTCTTGGCAAGATGATTGCAAGAGACATTATACGAACAGATATTCCTTCATATCTTTTAAGTGAAGAACTTACATTCCACCCTAAAAAGGGGCCGGTAAGCAAAGTACAATATTACGGAGCATATAATGGTTATTTATCATCAACCTGGGATAGCGGAGATTATGATACATCATATGACTTTGGATTTCTTCAACTGGGAGCAATCGGAAAGATAAGAGGGACAAAAACAGACTTTAAGGTTGTTGTTAATCCAAGAGGTTCAAGTGAAAGAAATTACATGCAGAATTTTTTTGCTGATGCTTACCTTATTAACAGCTCAATTCCACATCATAAAATTGTTGTGGGCTATTCCAGAAACCAGGTTGGAAAAGAAGGTGGTTCAAGTTCTTACATTCTTCCATTTATTATGCGGTCGCAATTATCAAGAAATTTTGGTTCAACACGAGCTCTGGGGGTAAGACTTATTGGAAGTTTTGATCTTATTGATTATAACCTTGCATTCAATAGTTCTGACCGATATTTTCACAGCTGGTTTGCCGGGCCCGAATTTACCGGATGGGTCGATTTAAAACCGCTTGGGAAAACAGATGGAAGATATGGCAGGCTCATAATCGGCGGCGGGTTAAATGCAGGACATAATCATACTAATTATACTGTTGGAAGTTTATATCTCGGGTATAAGTATAAAAAATTATGGACGAGTTTTGAACTTGCAGCCGCGGACGGATACAACGGAAGTTATGTTGTGGATCAAAAAGCCTCCGGATTTTACGGAACTGTCGGATACAAAATTCATCCACGGCTGCAAATCATAGGAAGATACGATCAGTTTGACCCTAATAGAGATGTCGCGGGAGACATGCGCAGGGAATACACAGCCGGGATTAATTATTTCATTAAAGGTCAGGCGCTGAGGTTAATTCTAAACTACATATACTGTCAGAACGATAATATGGAAGATAGCCACAGATTCTTAATCGGAACTCAAATACTGCTATAAACAAACCTCCGTTTACAAAACACTATTCAAATTTCGGGAATAAATATTTTATACCGTCATCGCTCCTCCACCTTATATATCCGGTCTTAGGAATCCGGTCAACATCAACAACAGTTACCAGCATCCAATTCCCGCGGATAACATTTAGATTAATTATATCAGGCTTATTTATAGTAGAAATAACCTTTGCACTATCATCTGTAGATCCATACATGTTATTCACACTTTCAGGCGCACCTTTAAGAATGGTCAAACCGTACTTTCTTCCGTACATACTGTAAAAATTCATCCATGTATTAAACTTGTAAGGATCATCCTTTTTAATCCAGCCTTTATCACCTGTGCTGTTATCATAAATCACCTCAACCCAGTCATCAGTCTCATCCGTTACAGCCATTAATGCAAGGTCTTTTTTCTCAAGATATAGCACGAACAAATCTACATGCTTTAAATTTTGAGGGATAACCTCATCTTTACTCCAAACTATTCTTTGTTTAACAGCTGACTTCTCATTCGGTTCTGAGTATAAAACAAGAGAATGCCCGACCTGATAAACTCCAAACGTATTTGTATTATTCAGGCTTACCGCATCAGGTATAACATTTGCAGCAAAAGTTTTGCAGCCTAAAATGACTATCAACATTACAGTAAAGAGAAATTTTTTCATAAGTTACTCCCTGAAAGAAATATCTGCATAAGCTTTCTGTAATTTTTCTCTAACACTTTGCATATTTCTATCAATAATATTATCGGTTAAAGTTGCATTTTCATCCAGCATTTTTATTCTTACGGCAATGCTCTTGTATCCTTTTTGGATATTATCACCCTGATAAACATCGAATACATCACAACCTTGATATATATTCTGCTGGACACCGCTTTTTATTGTTTTTTGAATATCTTCAAACGGAATATCTTCATTTATAACAAATGCCAAATCACGGCGCACTTCAGGGAACTGAGGAAGATGTTTAAATCTAGGTACAGTTTCTTTTACAATAGATATTAAAGCATCAACATCCACTTTAAATATAAATGCTTCCTGGTTCAGTTTCATTTTATCTTTTAAAACAGGATGTATCTGGCCCATATACCCTATAGTTGTAAGATTTTTACCAAGAATACAAATTGCGGCACTTCTGTAAAGGTGAAGTATGGAGTGAGTTTTTGCCAATACAGACTCTTCCAGCGGAACCAGTTTAATCCTTTTTTCTACACCAAATTCATCAAAAAGATTTTCAACAATACCTTTTACCGTATAGAAATCAGTCTGAGAGTTATTCTGCCATTTTGAATTTTCAATCTCGCCGGTCAGTATACCTTCAAGAACCTGAGTTTCTTTAACCCCTGAAAATTTCAGATCAGCAGACTTTTCTATCTCATAAGTTTTTCCAAGCTCGTAAGCCCAGAAATTTTTCTGTCCATTGTCGTAATTATATTTCATACAGTTAAGTACTGAAACAGCCAGAGTTTGTCTAAGCATAGTACATTCATCACTCACAGGGTTACAAACTTTTACGGCCTTTTCCTCATCATAAGTAATCAAATATTTGTCCAAAAGAGGTTTGCCGATTAATGAGCTTGTTATTATTTCATTAAACCCTGAAGCAAGCATTAAGCTGTGAATTTTTTTAATAACTCTTTCTTCCAAAGAAATCTGAGGAGCCATTGTCTTTTCAGGCAAGGTCGGGGTAATTTTATCATAACCGTTAATTCTTGCAATTTCTTCAATCAAATCAACTTCTCTTGTAACATCATATGCTCTGAAAGACGGAACCAAAAATTTTGCAGCAGCAATATTCCCGCCAAGTTTTTTAAATCCTAAATTTGAGAGAATAGAATCGCATCTTTCAGGGACAATTTCACATCCAAGTAACTTTGTAACCTGAGAGTATCTTAATGTAATTTCAACCGGTTCAAGGTGATTTTCACCATCTTCAACAACACCTACAATTTCAGCATCAGCCAGCTCTACAAGTAACTGCATAGCACGCATTAAAGCAGGTTTTACAGTCTCAATATCAATCCCTCTTTCAAACCTTGCACACGCTTCACTTCTATAACCTACACTGCGAGAACTTTTTCTGTTGCTTGCAGGAGTGAAATATGCTGCCTCTAAAGCAATTGACGTCGTGTTGTCATCTATTTCAGAATTTAATCCGCCAAAGACACCGCCAAGGCAAACAGGTTCCTCTTTTGTGGCAATAACAACCGTATCATTTGTCAAATCGCGCTCAACACCGTCTAATGTAACCAGTTTTTCGCCTTCTTTGGCTCGTCTTACGCAAAGATACCCGTTCAATTTATCCAAATCAAATGCATGGAGCGGACATCCATACTCTAGTAAAACGTAGTTAGTAATATCCACAACATTATTTATTGCTCTGATTCCTGATGAAATAAGCTTTTTTTGCATCCATTCAGGAGAAGGCTTAATCTTTATATTTTTCAAAACACCGACGGAATAATATTTGCAAACATCCCTGTCAAGAATTTCAACCTTAAATTTATCAGTTGTTAAATCTCTTGCCGATTCGAGAGGTGAAAATTTTAAAGCAGTATTAAACAAAGAACTTAGTTCGCGAGCAACACCAATTACTGACATCTGATCCCCGCGGTTTGTAGTAGGAGCAACATCAATGATAGTATCTTTCTCAAAATCAATAACATCCAAAAGATTGCAGCCGATTTGAACATTTGGGATAAAACGGTTAAGTATAAGAATACCGTCTTCTTCCTGGTAATTTCTCTCAGCCAGGCCCAACTCATCGGCAGAACATAGCATGCCTTGAGACTCAACTCCTCTTATAACAGCTTTAGTAAGTGTAAAAGTTTCCCCGGTTTTGCGATCAAGAACCCGGCTTCCAACAGAGGCATAAGGAACTATTTGACCTTCTTTAATATTTTGGGCCCCGCAAACAACAGTTTTTAACCCTATACCGGTGTTTACCGTAACAAGATGTAATCGGTCTGAATTTGGATGTGCGTCAATTTTTTCGATTTTTACTGTAATAATATTTGTAAATTTCGGTTCCACATGCTCAATGGCTTCAACTTCCAAACCACTCATAGTAAGTTCATGAGCCAGCTGTTCCTCATCCACATTTGACAAATCTACAAATTCATTTAACCAATTTACTGATACTTGCATTTATACTTCCCTCTACTAATTATAACTGTATACTGAAATATTATAACAAACAGAAAACAGCTGCAAGAGGGATTGCAAGGTTCCGGGATGACAAGTTTAGCCATTTTTCGGGAAATTTTGTACAAAGAAATATACACAAAAGTTGAAAATATTCAAAATACGTTTATAATAATATAGTAAGGATTTTTATGAAGATTATAAATTCGCAAAACTCAATCATAGAAACGTTTTTCCTGATAGGGGGGGGGGCAGACTGAAGGCCGAAAGCCTTATCTGACCACATTTTTCACCTTTGGTATCAGGTATTTTGCGGGGGATAATAAAGTTATAAGCAGAGTTCGGAAGTATTCCGTATCTCTGTTTTTGGGTTTGCAAAATTTTTATAGGCGAAATCTTTTTTCGTCGTTTTGTGCTGCAAAGTTTTTCGATAATAAAAGGAGGTATTTTATGAATAAATTGTTCAAAAAAGCGGGTAAGGAAGAAAACAATGTAGGTTGGGCTTTGTCCTTGAGGAACCTTCCTATAACGCTCCGCCGTGTGGGACTCATAGGAAAAAGATCAATAAAAAATTTACAATGTCATCCTGAACTCGCAGCTCCTCTTGTTGCCGACGTAAAGGAGGCTTACAAGGGAGGGTGCTCGCAGAGTATTTCAGGATCTAGCCACCGGCAAAAAGGTGTGACAATCTGCACTGTATCAGGGAAAGAAGTATTAGATAAAGTAGGTTGGGCTTTCAGCCCAACATTAAAATATTGTTGGGGTAGAAACCCCAACCTACATAAAAACTGTAATGACCTCATGGGGAAAAAGTCGATAAATAGTTCCCCATGTCATCCTGAACTCGTTTCAGGATCTTGCCACCTGCAAGAATATACAGATTTCAATGTCAATAAATCTAATGTTTGCCAAGTATGCCCAACCAACAAAATGCCACGCAGGGCCGCATTTACGTTAGCAGAAGTTCTTATAACCCTGGGCATAATCGGGGTTGTTGCTGCTATGACTTTGCCGGCATTATTGGCAAACCAAAGAAAAATAGAATACTCATCAAGGCTTAAAAAGTTTAACAGTACAATGAGCCAGGCAATTCTTATGGCTCAAAAGGATTACGGAGAACCCAAATACTGGACGAAAACTCCAAATAATATTTTAAAAGATGATAATGGTAATCCAATCTTAGATGACAATGGCAAAAGCAGTATGATAGAGATGCAGGCGGTAAAGATACTATGGCATTCTTAAATACCTATATTTTGCCATACATTAAATATACTAAAGTTGTTGAAAAGGATTCTGACTTTGATGATCTGACAACTATTTATTTTAGTGATGAAGCAATTGTCATGGTTCATAACGGAGATTGTCTTGATTTTCATTATGATATAAACGGTCGGAGTAACCCCAATACAGACGGGAGAGATATATTCCGATTTTATTTATGTGCCGGCGACCACAAGAACATATATTTTGAAAACAAAAATCAATATTTTGGCGCAGGATGCCTTAACATTCAGGCAAGGAATGACTGAAATCAACTTCTTAACAGCTGTAAAGGAACAAGTTTAAGCTGCTGCACTCGTCTGCTTGAAATAGACGGATGGGAGTTTAAAGATGATTACCCGTATAAGCTATAAATCACGCAAGTCGGCTATAGATAGCTTTCCAGCAAAAAAGACTTCCGCAAACTGCAGAAGTCTTTTTATTATAGATATATTTTCAAAGAAATTATTCTTTAGATGTAACACCCGATTTTTCAATAATTTCTTTTTCAATATTAGCCGGCACTTGCTCATAGCATTTGAATTCCATAGAGAAAGTACCTCTTCCCTGGGTTTTTGATCTTATGTCGGTTGCATAACCAAACATTTCAGCCAGAGGAACAATAGCGTTGATTTTCTGAATTCCTGTGCCTTCGATAATTTCCATACCTTCAACACGTCCTCTTCTTGAAGAAATATCACCGATAATATCACCGGTATTTTCTTCCGGAACTTCAATTTCAACCTTCATCATAGGCTCAAGAATACAAGGTTTTGCTTTACGGCAGCCTTCTTTAATAGCCATAGATCCGGCGATTTTGAATGCCATTTCTGAAGAGTCAACTTCGTGGTAAGAACCGTCATAAAGTTCTACTTTTACGTCTATCATAGGGAATCCGGCCAAAATACCACCTTCAAGAGCTTCTTCCATACCTTTTCTTGCAGGTTCAATGTATTCTTTCGGAATAGCACCACCAACAATTTTGTTTTCAAATACAAAACCGGCATTTTCTTCAGCAGGAGAAATTCTGATTTTAACGTGACCGTATTGACCTTTACCGCCTGACTGACGAATAAATTTAGAATCCTGATCAGCATTTCCGCGGATAGTTTCACGGTATGCAACCTGAGGTTTACCAACGTTAGCGTCAACCTTAAATTCTCTTAACAAACGGTCTACAATAATATCAAGGTGAAGTTCACCCATACCTGAAATAATTGTTTGCCCGGTTTCAGAATCTGATTTAACACGGAATGAAGGATCTTCCTCTGCAAGTTTTTGAAGAGCAATACCCATTTTATCCTGGTCTGCTTTTGTTTTAGGCTCAATAGCAACTGAAATAACCGGTTCAGGGAAAGACATTCTTTCCAAAATAATAGGGGCTTTTTCGTCGCATAATGTATCACCCGTTGTAGTATCTTTCAAACCAACAGCAGCACAGATATCGCCTGCGTAAACTTCATCTTCTTCGATTCTCTGGTCAGCATACATTTGAACCAATCTTGAAATACGTTCTTTTTTACCGTTAGTAGCGTTAAGAACATATGAGCCTGAAGTTAATTTCCCGGAATATATTCTCAAGAAAGTTAAACGACCAACATAAGGGTCTGTCATAACTTTGAATGCAAGTGCAGAGAATGGCTCATCATCAGATGAATGTCTTTCAACCTTAGTTCCGTCTTCAAGTTCACCTTCTATAGCCTTTACATCAACCGGTGATGGCATAAGTTCTACGATTGAGTCTAAGAGCAGCTGAACACCTTTATTTTTGAAGGCTGTACCACAAGTTACCGGAACGATTTTGTTATCGCAAACAGCTTTTCTCAAGCCTTTCTTCAACTCATCTACAGTAATTTCTTCACCTTCAAGATATTTCATCATTAAATCATCGTCTGTTTCTGCGATTGCTTCAACAAGAGCTTCTCTGTATTTTTTAGCTTCTTCAAGCATATCAGCAGGAATTTCTTCTTCTTTAATATCAGTACCAAGGTCATTTGTATAGATTTCAGCTTTCATAGTGAAAAGATCTATCAAACCGGTAAATTTATCTTCTGCCCCGATTGGAAGTCTGATAGGATGTGCATTTGCGCCTAATCTGTTTCTGATTTGGTCAACTACACGATAGAAGTTAGCTCCTGTACGATCCATTTTGTTAACAAATACCATACGAGGAACTTCATATCTGTTAGCTTGTCTCCAAACTGTTTCAGACTGTGATTGAACACCACCTACTGCACAGAATACAGCAACAACGCCGTCTAATACACGCAAAGAACGTTCTACTTCAATTGTAAAGTCAACGTGTCCCGGGGTATCAATAATATTAATTTGGTGTCCTTTCCAGGTTGCGGTTACAGCAGCTGACTGGATTGTGATACCTCTTTCTCTTTCCTGTTCCATGAAGTCTGTTACAGCAGCACCGTCATGAACTTCTCCGATTTTATGCGTTTTACCTGTGTAAAACAAAATACGTTCAGTAGTAGTGGTTTTACCGGCGTCAATGTGAGCGGCAATACCAATGTTTCTGATTTTTTCTAATGGAGTTTTTCTAGCCATTTTGTTTTTCCTTTTTATATAATTGTGTAACTTCTGCTATTTATTATTTAGCCTTATCCAAATTATCTCATGAACATAGAATTTTTCAAGAATGTTATGAAGTTAAGTGAAGAATAACCATAACGTCTGCCGCTATTATTAAAATTGATAGGCAGAAGTTTTGGTTGTTTTGTGTTCGTTTCTTTTCCTTTGCATCGCAACAAAGGAAAAGAAACGAACCAAAGAAAAGGAAACACGCAATTAAACATCGTCTCCCTATGGTCGCCGAATAAATACTAATGAAAACTTTTGTGCTAATGCACAAAAACTTTTAGCCTCGCTATTGTGCTACTGCACACGCTCGGCAGGCGAACGTGCGCGAATAATAATGAGCGTGATAGTGAGCCATAAAGTGGAAATGCGTTAGCATTTCAGTTTATCATTTGGTCTAATCACCGCCTAAGGCGGTGAAGGTGCATGGCAAGTTTTTCTTTTTCGGTTCACTTTTTCTTTTTGCCTGCTTTCAAAAAGAAAAAGTGAACAAAAACTATAACATTCGGATAACAACTTAATAATGTTAGCAGACGTTATGGTTATTCTTCACTTAAATTTACAAAAGCTTGTAATACGTGGTTAGTCATGCTAACATACAAACACATAATAGAAGAATAACTGGATTGGGGTATGGAAAGAATGAAAAGTTCAACTATCAGAAGATCAAACTTATCAAAGGAGAAAATGGCCGTGCTGGAAGCATTAACAAAATTTAAAAATAGCACAACAAATAGCAATGATGATATTAGTATCAACAGTGAACCGATAGAGGACGGTTCGCCGGAAGTCTACGTAAGACCTAATAAAGAAAAAGAACTTGACCTGTTATGGAAAGATTTTAAAATGCCTAAAGGCGAAAGATCCCCTATTGTTTATCTCGGCATAGGGTTTGTTGCCGGAATAATTGCAACTTTACTTGTCTCAGCATTTATACGAATGAGTTCAGGGAATTTTCATCCTAATTTCAAACTAAACTTCAAATTGCCGGCAGCCACTGCTCCGTCTGCAAAAACGCAAACTAATCAGGATGATAAATTGAATTTCCTTCCGTCATCTGAAAGTGACACAAATACAACAGCTACAGAAACATCTGCGTCAGTTGCTGCAAATGAAGAGTATACTGTTCAAAGCGGAGATACTATGGAAAGTATTGCCAGAAGATTTTACGGTTCCTACTCGCCGGATAAAATTAATATGATTATGAAAGCGAATAATATGACTGATCCAAATAAACTGGCAATCGGACAAAAGCTAATTATTCCGATGAGTGAAAATAACAGTTCAACAGAACAAACAACCGAAGCAACAGAATAAAAAATATATAGAGAAAAAACCGGAAGTTAAATAACTTCCGGTTTTCTATACTTTCTTTTATATAAAATATCATGAATGCATGAACGGTAAGGAATTACACTTTTTGAAAGAGCATAACGTATTCGTGCTTAAAAATATAAAACCCACCGGCTAAAGCACGATATCGCCATAAGTTTGCGTTCTTACCTTTAGCGCGTTCATTTCCCTGCATATCTTTCACAATAATCGATTTAGTAATAAATCCAACATTATTCATTCTTCTCATACACTCAAAACCAAGCGGAATAAGCTGTGAATTTGCATATTTGTCACCGATAATTAAAGCGGCAAAACGGCCTTTTTCAAGCAAATTGTATCCGTTCTTTGCTACTTTTTCAAACAAATCGTAAAATTCTTCGGTTGTAGCACAATTGGATAAATCTTCCTTTTTATCGGAAAACTTGATGATATCATCATAAGGCGGGTGCAGCATTAAAAACTGAGCCTTTTCTTCGCCCATAATATCAAGCCTTGCCTTGACCTTTTCTACAGCAATCTCTGTTGTACTATCGGCACAAATAATATTTACATCTGTAACAAGCTGTTTTGGCGTGAACTTTTCAGATACACTTTCTGCCAAATCCTCTTTAAGTTCAACCCCGATACAGCGTCTGTTCATATTTATTGCTTCAATCCCGGAGGTTCCGGAACCGAAAAACATATCAAGTACAATATCATTTTTCTTTGTAAATCTTTCATAAAGCTGCTGGGCAATTTGCGGGATGTAATTTCCATGATATTCGTTTGAATGCCCGCCTTCCTTCAAACGGGCCGGGAATTCCCAAAGAGTATCTGTTTTTATATGGTCGTAACTTTTCCATTCATTCAAATTTATATCACTGTACTTGGTAGTTTTTATAGGCTTGACTACCTGCAAATCGGCTTTTTTGACCGGTTGTAATATTGTATTGGATTTCAACTTAGCCAACTTATCCCTCTCTCCCGTTTAATATACTTTTTTACTATTTAATCTTATAGAAATGTTTCAAATTTGTAATCAAACGTTTAGATGAAATTTTATTTGATGTAAATTTTAAATAAGCGAGGGATAAAATATGGGAAGAATTAAACAACTATCAAAACATCTTATAAACCAGATTGCAGCAGGAGAGGTAATTGAAAGACCGGCATCCGTGGTAAAGGAACTTGTTGAAAACTCTGTTGATGCCGGCGCAACAAAAATCAGCGTTGAAATAACAAATGAATGCAGGAATATACGTGTAGCAGATAACGGATCCGGCATACATCCTGATGACATTATGCTGGCTTTTTCAAAACATGCAACCAGCAAAATTCAAAATGATGAAGATCTGTTTGATATTGAAACTTTAGGATTTCGCGGAGAAGCCCTCTCAAGTATTATTTCAATTTCCAAATTATCCTGCACAACAAGAACAAAAGATTTTGAAAACGGAACAAAAGTTACCTGCGAAAACTCAGAGGTCGAACAATGCCAGACCGGATGTGCTGTGGGTACAATAATGGATGTTAAAGATTTATTTTATAACCTTCCTGCTCGCCTGAAATTTTTACGGAATCCAAATACAGAATTTTCTTACATTCAGGAAATAGTCCAGTCTATTGCGATTATTCATCCCGATATTGCATTTGAGTTGAAGAAAAACGGGAAAACTGTTCTTAAAACAACTGCACAGCAAGACTTAAAAAGAAATCTTAAAGAAATTTTTTCATCAAACATTACAGATAATCTTAAAGAGGTTTTAAAAACGGACAACCTTGCAGGATTAAAGATTTCCGGATTTGTAAGCACACCTGATTTCAGCCGGTCAAGCAAAAAAGATTACCATATCTATATAAATTCAAGAACAGTAAAATGCCCGGTTTTTCAAAAAGCTATTGATATGGCTTATAAAAATCTTATGGCAAACGGGAAATATCCTTTTGTCGTTCTAAACTTGGAAATTCCTCCTTCTGAAGTAGACGTTAATGTACACCCGACAAAAAAAGAAGTCCGGTACAAAAATATTAATCAGGTATTTAATTTTATTATGTCCGGTATACTTGCCGGCTTGTCAAATCATAAAGAAAGGGAATACAAAACCCCGCCGTTTTCAACCGCACAACATGCAATTTCCCAAACTGAAAATATTATAGAATTTCCTCCGCGTGAAAACCCGGCCGATATATTCTTTGACAAATCGAAAGATAATAAATTTATAAATAACGATAACAATATTTATGAAAACCAACAGCCAAACTTCAATCCGGGAACAATAGGTGGAGAAACCGAACAGCAGCAGTTTTTCCGAACAACTGAGCCGGAAACTGAACCGGAAGATATAATCATTGGACAATACAAAAATACTTATATTCTTATAGAACTTGAGGACGGGCTGGAAATTGTTGATCAGCATATTGCTGAAGAACGATATATTTACGAAAAACTGCAGCAGGAAAAACAAATTACATCCCAACTGCTTTTTATATCAGATGTGCTTAGTGTTTCAGCAACAGAGGCCGAGCTTATAAAAGAAAATTTAGATAAGTTTGAAAAATTTGGTTATGGAATAGAGTTTACCTCAGATACAGAACTTATTTTCAGAAAAGTTCCGCAGCTTCTGGTTAAGGCAAATCCAAAAGAAATTCTAAGCGATATACTCGACAATATTGAAGGAAACATCGACGGGCTTGAGGAAAATATTCTCAAAACAACTGCTTGTAAAGCATCTGTAAAAGCCGGGCAAAAGCTTTCTATGTGGCAAATGCAGGAAATTATAAAAAAATGGCGGACGACAAAACTCCCATATACATGCCCGCATGGTCGTCCTATTAATAAAATTATTCCGCATAAAGAACTTGCAAGCTGGTTTCAAAGAAATGCCTGAATACTTCACTTCAGGTGGATGTTTTATACCCGGATGTTACATATATCAATTCCAAAAGATTTATTTTCAGTAAAAAAAATAAATCAATTATATATTTTATTGAAATAATTATAAAAATATACCCGATCGGGGGATTGTATTATTTACACTTATTTATTTTAATTATAATGTAAAAATTAAAAATCTTTTTCATACTTCCAGCTATTCTTAATTCCAATGAGTCAGTGATGACTCATTTTTTTTAGAATATTTCATAAGATTTAAGACTTAATAAAATCTTTAAAAGCAGTTCTTTTTTCAAAAGGGATGTCAGAATGGAACATCGGCTCCGGCCTGTCAAGAACATTATCTGAATGAACGCTATTTCCTTTCGCTTTTATGTCATAAGATTTAATTGAACGTTTTCCGGTTAGTCTTTGCATAAAGTTGTAATAACCTTTCAAGAAACCGGTAGCATTATCCTGCTTTTCCTCCAATTCAAGGAGCTCGTCTCTCGTATGCGCTCCGACAGGAACCCCGACGGATTTTCTTGTCAACCATTCACCCATTGTTGTATTTGTAAGAGTAATCCAGCTCATACCAAACAGAGATTTGTTGTATTGACTTCTGAATGTACTGTTGAATAAATCAATTAGAAGTGTTTGATAGAATAATCTTGAAACTTCCTGAACAAAACGTTCTTTAAACTTAGTTTGAGCTCCGTCAACATCATTACCGTTAGATTTCAACATAACCATATTATAGTTATCAGTCATAAGGAACCATAATGTTGCGGCTGTTGCTGCGGTTTTTGCCAGGTTTGAAAGTTCTGCGTTAGAAACATTTGACATTGTATCAGCATTAAAAGCTTTTAACAGATTATCACTTACGTAATCATGGAATTTTTTCGGATTAAAGTTATCTTTAAGTGCCTGTTTCCCAATATTGTCAATACTTTTAGCAAGCGCTTCAACATCTCCTAATCTACATAAGAATTTCTTTTCTATATCTGTTAATTCAGAAGGAGTTTTCTTTTTCAGCGTTGATACAAAACTTTCAATATTATTTACAAAATCTTCATTAAGTTTCAAATCCTTTTTCATATTTTCAGCAATAGTCTGAATAGTTTTAGGATCATTAATCGGCATCTTTACAAGTTTAGGCTGTTTAGTAAATGCTCTTATACATTTATCAACAAGCCTGTACGGAAGAGTTACCGTATTCCAGGCAAACTTGAACGGTGCGATAACAAAATTAACAAGCGGTTTTATTTTTTTATCTCTTGCTCCAAGACTGATTGTTCCGTCAGCATTTCTCGCATATGCGGCAACCCGAATATAATCATCCGCAAGATCAGTTGCATAACTAATCGTATGATTTTCAGGGAATTTGCGATTGATATTCATTTTATCTGCAAATTTATTCCAGCTGGTTTTAAACGGATTAACCAGAAATCTTTCCAAGACAGTCAGAGTCTGTTTATGTTTATCCTTGCCAGCATAAAAACCGTTTTCCTTCAATACATCCACTATTCTTTCAAATTTTTCTACATCAATACGGTAATCAGGAGTAACCGTTAATTGTGCATACAATTTTTTAAATGGTTTAAAAAAGTTGTTAATAGCATTGTCAACAGGCCGGAACTTTCTTATCCCTTTTATTGCAAATCCAGCTGCAATAACACCTGCTGAGGCTTTTGCCAGCGTATCAATCGAAAGTAACGGTTTATGTTGATTTTTGTCATTTGTTTTTTCTATTTGATTATTAGATTTAAAAGAGGTATCCGGTTTAATATTTTTTTCCGGGGCATTATTTCTTTCATTTTCAGCTCTTGCTTCTTCAGGGGTCAAACGTTTAATGTGCTTGCCATTTGATAAACGGGAGAAAGATTCCGTAAACAAAGCGGTCAAACCGGTAGTCAGCATAATTCCAAGATTAGAATTATTCATTAACTTTTGCAGTGCCCCAAATGTAATAAGGGTGATGTATGCGTTCAATCCTATTCTGCTTATTTCTTGTCTGAAACGAATTTTCTTTTCATTCTCAGCTTTATCTTTATCATCATCCATCATTCTGGATAAGTTATAAGCGTCATTTGCAAGAAAAATTGCAGGAGGGATACCTGATATAATTCTGTTTAAAGATCTTTCATGTTTTGTATCATAATTTCCTGATTTCGGGTCAAACATCTTCATTTTTCTCTGAAACATAAAGGATTGAATTTCTTCAGGAGTTTTCCCCTCTTTAATCAATTTTGCTCTTGTTTCAGCAAGACCTCTTAAAGCACTGATTTGTGCTTCTATTTTAGATTCTGCCCGCAATTTTTTCATAAACGGAGAATTATGAGTTTTCTGAGCCCATCCTTCTAATGGTTTAATTTTTCCTAAAAGATCAACCATTCCATTCAGTATATCGGTAGGAAGGTTTCTTAAAATAAGTCCATCGCCTATTAAATGAGGGATGGACTTTTTATGGAAAATAATCTCTTCTGTTTTAGGGTCAACATGGAACATCTTTTTGGCCAGAGGCAGTTCAGATGTCGCAATATGGTTATACAAATCCTCACCCATATGGCCCAGATTTTTTCTAACAAAGTCCAAAAGTTCTTTTTTCAGATACTTATTACCGTTGTTAGCTTCTTTATATAAAAAAGAACCTTTAAATGATAAATCATGTTGATTATTATTTAAAGGTCCCTTATTATTTAAACTATTTAATTGAAACGCTGACTGTGAATGAGAAGTGCTTAACTTTGGGGATAAAAACCCTGATTCTTTTCGTTTAGGTTTAATAAGATAATCAGTTTTACCTATTTGCATTTTATTCATCCTTCCCGAAAATTAGTATTAATCGAATAAATATTTTACGCAAGCCCATGATATAAAAATATTTACACTATTTAACATATTATATCAAAACAACATATCCAAATATAAAATATATATAAATCAAAAAATTCTCTTTGCAGAAATATTTATTTCACAGCCGGCGCCAAATTTTTTACAAAATCCGAAATAGCGTAAGCCTCAACTGTTCCGACAACAATTTCAAAATCTTTAATTTCTTCTTCCAGTTCTTCCTTCATATGGGCCAAAAGTCCCGGAATAATAATCTTACGATTTTTAACTTTAGCTGCAAAATTCCATTTCTTAAGTGTATTGGCAACCATTTTAGCAGTAAATTTTTCAGCAGACCACGCTGTTAACACACTCATACCATCAGCCGGGGTCACAATCAGGTAAGAAGGAACCGGCAAATTTTCAAGTTCATTTGCCACTGCAAAAAATGTAAGTGCAAAGTTTGTAGTCATAAAAATAATAGAATTTTCATCAGGATTATTAAATTCATAAATCTTAGCCTCTACCTGAAGCGGTTTTTGCGGATCCGTAAAGATATTCTGACGAAGAATTAGAAGCGTAGTAAATAAGCTCTCGTCAAAATCATCAAATAAAAGTAAATTCGCATACTTACAAATATAGAAAGAGGCTTTTGCACAGATTTGAGCCAAATCGGAATCTGCTTTAATATGTATATATACCGGGGATGAACAATCTTTGTCCCGGTTTTTTACTGCCGCGGTTCTGGTTTTAATTAAATCCTCAATATTAGATTTAAAATCAGAATTATCAATACATTTAAGCGGTAATTTGATAAAATCTTCATAAGAAATTACGTTGCATTCAACGATATCGACAGGAATTTTCCCCTTAAATACCACAAGATCCACTTTCAAAATCTCGTTTACACGTTTAATTTCAAAATTTTTTACACGTTTAAATTTCTCTTCCCATCCAGGTTTTTCCGTATCAATGATTACAGCAAGTGCAGTTTTGTTCACAAAGGTCTTTTCATGTCTGTAAAGAACATTTTCACCGCCTATTTTAAGAGAATTTATCTCAACTGTATTCTGTGGATTTGTGTAAGAAAATTCATATAAACTTTTTAACTCATCGGGAACGTACGGACATTGAACAAGTTCGGCCTGATTTTTTGCCAGTTTTAAAGCGTATGCCATGCAAGTAGGATAACCGCACTTTTTACAGTTAGAATTCTCAGCCTTGGCAGCAGCCGGAAGAAATTTAAAAATCTGTAACCCTGATAATTCCATTATTTAAGTCCCTTCATAACCGAAATATTCGGAGGATAATTCATCACTATTACATCTGCCCCGGCCGCCATAACAGCAGAACAAGAGGCTAATTCAAAGTATTGCGTTCTATCTTCAAGTTTTCCCCAGTTTTCGTCAAAATTATCAGACTTTGCTTCTTTAGTCTTTAATGACTCACAACTTACAAAACTTATCAGAGGCATATTTAAATAACTATCGCCGTTAAGCCCTTCTAATTTAATTTTTTCCATTATGCTGTAGCCGTATTCAAGTCCATAACCAAGCCCGCCAATATCCGTATCTATCAGTATTTTATTAAGGTCAAGGCCCAAATCAGCCGACAAAATATTTAACTCTTTCGCAAGATTTATATCAATAGGACTTCTTAGAACAAGAACATGACCTCTATCAGCCGCAGCCGGAACAATATCTTTGTATGTATTTTCATTAACATATGAAATTATAAGCTCCCGATTAGAAGCACCCGCAATTTCTGCAAGCAGCACACGGTCAATCTCATCATTATCTGCCCCGGAAATCATTAACGGCTTATTAATTAAAGAAACATATTCCGTAAAAATTTCTACAGCTTTTTCTATTTCGCTTGGACTTTGCAGGTTGAACTTCAGACATAAGATGTCACAATCGCTTGCAAGAGCTTTTTTTATAATTTCATTTCTGTTATTTGTACCATAAAATCGTTTGACAATTTCAAAACTGTCATCAGGATTATATATTGGCACATTTAACGCAAAAGCCGGCTTAAAAATAGGGAAAGAAGTTTCTCCCCCTATTTCAAATCCATCGAATATAACTTTTCTAATTTGATTATGCTTGACGTTCACCTCTTACCCTATCCATAATCTCTTCAAATTCTTTTTCATCAAGAGTTTCTTTTTCCAGTAATTCTCTGGCAATAGCATCCAACATATCACGATTTTCACTCAAAAGATTTTTAGCTATAGCATATCTGTTATCCACAATCTGCTTTATTTCTTTATCAATCTCAAAAGCAATCTGTTCGGAGTAATCTCTCTGGTGCCCGAAATCACGACCCATAAAAACATTATCTTCATTTTTGCCATATGCAAGATTTCCAAGTTTTTCAGACATACCCCAAGCAGTAACCATTTTACGAGCAATATTAGTTACGTTAATAAGATCCTGAGATGCTCCGGTAGAAACATTGTCAACACCATATATAAGTTCCTCGGCAGCACGTCCGCCCAAGGAAACAGTAATCTTTGCAAGTAATTTAGCCTTGCTTACATGAACTTTTTCATCTTTAGGTCTTGTCCATGTAACACCTAAAGCCATTCCTCGAGGAATAATAGAAACTTTATGAAGTTCATTAGAATCTTTTAATAATTTATCTATCAGAGCATGACCAACTTCATGATAAGAAGTAAGTTCCTTATCAGAATCAGTCAAAACCTTACTTTTCTTTTCAACTCCGGCAATAACTCTATCAATAGAGTCATCAATATCACTCATTGAAATTTTTTGTTTATTATTTCTGGCTGCAAGAAGAGCAGATTCATTCAACAGATTCTGTAAATCAGCTCCGGTAAATCCAGGAGTTCTTTTTGCAAGTACTTTTAAATCAACATCATCATCAAGCTGTTTATTTTTAGCATGAACTTTTAAAATTTCTTCACGACCTCTTACATCAGGAGCATTAATATAAATCTGACGGTCAAAACGGCCAGGTCTTAGAAGTGCATTATCAAGAATATCAGGCCGATTAGTTGCCGCAATCACAATAATATTAGTATTTTCATCAAATCCGTCCATTTCAACAAGGAGCTGATTCAGGGTTTGTTCTCTTTCGTCATGGCCTCCGCCCAACCCGGCTCCACGCTGACGGCCTACAGCATCAATTTCATCAATGAAAATTATGCACGGCTGATGTTTTTTGGCCTGGTCAAACAAGTCTCTTACACGGCTTGCACCAACACCTACAAACATCTCAACAAAATCAGAACCGCTTATTGAGAAAAACGGAACACCGGCTTCTCCGGCAACAGCTTTTGCCATCAAAGTTTTACCGGTACCCGGAGGGCCGACAAGCAATACACCTTTAGGAATTCTTGCCCCTAATTTTACATATTTCTCACCATTTTTAAGAAAGTCAACAATTTCTTCCAGTTCTTTTTTCTCTTCATCAATACCCGCAACATCCTTGAATGTTGTTTTAACTTTGCTATCCAAAAGCATTTTTGCCTTGCTTTTACCAAAGCTCATAGCCTGCGAACCGCCGGCTTGAAGGCTTTTAGCCATAACAACCAAAAATATTATAAATAGTAACGGCAGCATTACACTTCCCAACAAACCTAACATCTGGGAAGATTCTGACGGTTTTTTTACGGATATATCAACGTTAGCATTTTCCAATCTCTCCATCAAGCCGTTATCCTTTGGAGTAAGAACCTTGTATTGAACTGTCGGCATCTTACGTTCAACTCCCAAAGGACTAAGAGGGACGTCTGTAGACTTTGTTTCTGCCTTCGGTTGATTTTTAGGTACCGCAATTAAAAAATCATCAGCCTTTTCAACGCGGGAAAATTCTCCATTATCCAGTTTCTGTAAGAATTCAGAATAGGATATTTCGGATGTACTTGTTGTCGGCCCCGACATAAATACGGATGAAATAAATACCATAGCAACTATTGCCAGGACTATATACATACCCGCTGATTGATTTTTATTCATATTTTTCCTCGCTTATTTTGTGTAGTAAAATTATTATAACTTAAAAAGCCCATAATTGGCAATAGATAAACTTAAGTAACATTTGAATTAATAATTTAAATTATTGTAAGATTATAATCCGGTTTGCTCATCAAGTTTGAAATAGTCAATCAATGCAAGTATTGACGCTAATTCATTAAAAAATATCGTCATTTGTTTTGGATCTTTCAGGCTGTGATATAGATTTCCTATCTCAAACAGATTTTTATCCGTTGAGATTGCAAACATTATTTTATCATCGTAAAAAGAACATTTTATATTCCCGGAACTAAATGCAATCTCCAAGTTTTTGAATCTTTCCATAAATGCAGGAGTTATAAGATATCTTCCTTCTACCTGGTCAGATGAATATGCAGAATATTTTCTGGAGAACTCAGGATCTTCAAGCTTAACACTGGAAAGAGCCTCACTTTTTAATAATTTATTCTCTTTATATTTACACAAAACCGCGATAAACATCAAAACAACACCAAAAAGTGTATAAATTCCAGTAAGCAGATAGACCGGATTATTCAGCATCTCCCGAATCCCGCCAGCCTTATCCACCAGCAAAAAAACTAAAGAAAACAGACTTATTATAAGAAGGATAGCAGCAGGGGCGGAGTTCTTAACACTTTTATCTCTTCTTAAAGCTATAATAGTGTTATTCCTGATAGTTTTATTAGCCTTAAACCTAACTACAACACCGCCAAACAACATTAACGGATGGCGGATATTTCTGGTATTATTCTCTTGTTTTAGTATTATTTCAGAAATATCAAATTCCACATCTTTATATACGCCCTTAAATGAATCCAGATTGCTGCGGTATCCATATTCAGAAAATAAATTGCTTTTAGCCAATTCCTCGTCTGAAATCAGATTTTTATCATCAGCTGGACTGATATTGCCAAATGCAGCTAAAATCTTTGACATGCAGTTATCTTTCAATTCCATGACAAATTTATTATTAAAATAAATGTGCATATAAACTACAAGAGCCGGCAGTACAATTGCTAACAAAAATTCACTAATAATCAACACCGCTTCAGCAAGACTGCGGATATTGTCAGCATTTGCTCGTCTCATTGCCTCCCCGGAATATACCTCTACCAGAAGTAAAACGCTTATAGATACTAGAATAAGACTTAATATTATAAGAACTGATAATCTGCGTTTTCTTAAAAGCTCATATTGTGTAAAAAGAGGAACAATGCTTTTATGATAAACATTATAAAAGTTTTTCATGTAGTCTGACATTAAATTATTTACACTTTTCATTTTATTATCCATTTATTATAATCTGGTTTGCTCATCAAGTTTGAAATAGTCAATCAATACAAGTATTGATGCTAATTCATTAAAAAATATTGTCATTTGTTTTGGATCTTTCAGGCTGTGATATAGATTTCCTATCTCAAACAGATTTTTATCCGTTGAGATTGCAAACATTATACTGTCTCTGTAAAAGGAACATTTTACTTTATGAGTGCCAAAGGCCGTCTCTATATTCTTAAATCTTTCCATAAACGCAGGAGTTATAAGATATCTTCCCTCTACCTGGTCAGATGAATATGCAACATATTTTCTGCTAAATTCGGGATCCTCAAGCTTAACCTCTGAAAGAATTTCCCGCTTTAAAATACCATTTGTTTGGTTCATAAAAATCTTACAAGCAAGAAATACTATAAAACCAATAAATAATATAACCATTATGCTTATTAAATTTAGCCCTTGGTCAAAAAAACAAGACACAAAATAACAAACAAGACCTATAATTGTTACTGTCAATCCCGGATTATTTCTTTTAATATTATTATCTCCACGGGTGGCAATAATTGTTTTGTTTTTAATTACTTTGTTAGCTTCAAACTTTATAACCACACCCTTAAAAACCGGATAAATTCTTCTGTTTTTTCCTGAGCCTGTCTCATACTTAAGGTTTGTTTCCGAAATACTAAAATCAACATCTTTATAGACACCTTTAAAAGAATCTGCTGAACTCCGACGGTTATATGTTGAAAACAAATCACTGTTATTCAGTTCAAAATCCGTAATCATGTTTACATTCTCAATCCATGATATATTGCCGAAAGCAGTAAGAATTTGCATCATACAGCCGTTTTTTAACATAGAAACAAATTTGTTATTTTCATGTATCGGAAGAAAAATCAGTGCAATTAATGCAACAGTTCCAAGAATATATTTTAACACATCACCATCATTGGGATTAGGATTTGTACAAATATCTACAACCATAAATAAAATAAAAGCCAATAAAATTAAACAAGTTATTACAACAAACAATACCTTATTTTTCCGCTGAATTTCATATTGTTCAAATATTGGAATAATACTTTTATGATAAATATTATAAAAATTTCTTCTATACTCTGAAATTGTATTATTTAACGTTCCAATCTTTGCCATACTGTTATATTACCTTATAATTTTGTACTTTCATTTAATTTAAAGTGGTCAACTAAAACTAAAATTGATAAAAGTTCATCAAAAAATTCATCCATATGTTTTGTAGTATTCAAAGGAGTATACAAATTGCCCAACTCGAAAACATTCTTACCGGTTGATATTGCAAGCATCAAACTATTATCAAAAAAAGAACACTTTACTTGTTTTGTCCCGAATGCAGTCTGAATATTTTTAAATCTCTCCATAAACGCAGGGGTTATAAGATATCTTCCCTCTACCTGATCAGATGAAAAAGCACTATAACGTTTATTGAATTCTGTATCTTCTAATTTAAGCTCATTTAATCCGTTAACATTTTTCAATTTTTCCTTGAAAGCCCAGGCAAGAGTAATATAGCTATATGCAAGTATCAGTAATACAAGTATAAGCACTGCATAAAATTCCGGGCTTGACATTATAATCCCTGCAACCTTCAAAACAAAACATACTATACACAATGCTATTATAGCCGAAAGCATATATCTAAGCCGCCAGCCTTTAACATGAATATCTTCCTTAGAATATACCAGAGTATTACTTTTTATCGTTTTATTAAATGCCATATTGATTATTACTCCACGGAAAATCTTAAATGGTAAAGCCCCCTTTGCATTGGCATTTTGAGGTGCTGATAAGTTTATTTCATTAATTTTTAAATCCACACCTTTATAATTTCCTGAAAAGCAGTCATCATATATAACTTCTGTACCACCGGTAAAAAGACCGCTTTTTTTAATTGTTTCTATCGGGATATGAGTTTCACGGGTGCCATACTCAAATTTCCCTATAATGTTTAATATTTTAGCAAGGTACATGCTTTTTAATTTATTTGCAAATGCATAATTTTTACAAGAAGGATACACACACAAAAGAACAAAGATAAAAAGAACAATCAGGAAACAAAAAGCGCATATAATTGGCTGAAGATAAAGAATAATGTTTACGAACAAAAATAAGCTCCCGGCAAACAGAATGAGTATTAGACACTCATTAAATATCATACTGACAAGCTTTTCCTGTCTCTCCTTCTCTATTGAAAGCAGGGAGGCAAGAATTTTATCATTATATATCCGTTCAAATTCCTCTTTATAATTAGTATAATTTTTATTTACCTGCATAGTTTAAGTTTAACATTTTTAAAAATTTTTACATAGTTTAAATAGATGAAAAAAACACGACACTTAAAATAAGTGCCGTGTTTTTCCGTAACTTTTGAAATATCAGATAAACAAATTATTCACCTTGTATTCCATGATCATCAATTGTCAAATCAGGAGCACCGAACATACCCTCAATTTCCTCTAATATAGCAGAAGGTTTTCTTGCCTGATTTCTTTGAGCGACAGCGCGTTTGCGTGCCTCTCTTTCTTTTTCTTCATTTGCATTGGAAAGATGGTGGAAACCGGTACCGGCAGGGATTAATCTACC
The DNA here is from genome assembly GCA_944325075.1 of Candidatus Gastranaerophilales bacterium. GTDB lineage: Bacteria > Cyanobacteriota > Vampirovibrionia > Gastranaerophilales > Gastranaerophilaceae > UBA1221. Next base: position 11,229 of record CALUYU010000018.1, on the reverse strand, counting down.
AATAATAACGTTTTCCTTCAAACCTCTCAGCATATCTTTCTTTCCTTCAACAGCCGCTTCTGTAAGTATTCTGGTTGTTTCCTGGAATGATGCCGCTGAAATGAAACTTTCAGTATTCAAAGAGGCTTTTGTAATACCAAGCAACATGTATTCGCATTTTGCAGGAGTTCCGCCATTCTTTTCTACCTCTGCATTTTCTTTTTCAAATACCTGAACCTCAACAAGTTCACCAGGTAAAAGTTTTGTATCTCCGGCTTCAATGACTTTTACTTTCTTAGTCATTTGGCGAACAATGATTTCAACGTGCTTATCAGCAATTTCTACACCTTGAGAACGATATACACGCTGAACTTCATCTACAAGATACTGTTGAGCCGCTTCCGGTCCGCAAAGTCTGATTACGTCATGCGGATTTAACGGGCCTGAAGTCAGAGGCTGACCTTTTTTAATCTTTTGTTTATCTTGTACGACAATGTTTGCATCAATTGCATACTTAATTTCAGTTCTGCCGTTTTCAGTAACAAGATATAGTCTTGGCAGATCTTCATCAGTTTCAATTTCAGCAACACCGTCTTCTTCTGCTAATATTGCACAATCTTTTGGCTTACGGCCTTCAAGAAGTTCTTCAACTCTTGGCAAACCTTGTACAATATCACCGGTTTTTTGTCTTTCAAATACTAATGTTGCAATCATATCCCCGCGCAGAACAAGTGCTCCGGAATCTACAATTAACATTGTTCCAGGGCTGATCAAATAAGGTCTGCCGTTTCTGATAGTAATCGCATTTTTATTTACTGCAATTACTTGGCCTGAAACGGTTGCTCTATCTCCGCCTTCAGTTAGAAGCTGGTCAAGTTTTACAAAATCACCTTTTTGAACTAATGATTTTGATGATGTTTTAACAGTGGTTTCATACAAATGACTTGTCAAAAGCAATCTTCTTGAATCTTCTTCCATATTATTTACAGAGGCAACACCGTCGTTTATTGCAAGAACCTGAGTTTTTGCAATCGGAGTTTTCGGTTCAATAATCTGGCCGTCTTTTACAAGTAATTCAGTTTGAAGGGATGATACCAACTTTGAAGTACCTTCCATCTCACGACGAACAATAAGATTTTCAAGAACAACTATTCTCAAATTGTTATTGCTGTCAAGCTCTACCATACCTTTCAAATGTGATAAATATCCTTGCATTTGAAGAACAAGACTTGTTCTTGTAATAGTTGAGCCATCTAAATTACGAACTCTTGCACCGTCTTTATACTGAAGTTGGGTTACTGGAACGATATCAATTAAGCCGTCTGTAGTATTAAACTTAATTGAAACATCTTTCTGATCCACATTTAGAACCTGAACCGGTCTTATAAGTATTTGTATCGGTTGATTTGAAATACTATCTTCATCCAAAGACAAGTTTGTATCAAGTTCCTCATCCAAATCATCAATTGCAAGATCATCCATAGAAGAATCCATTATTGTAATAATAGATGTTTCTTTCGCCTTTATTCCATCCGCAATTACAGTACCTTTCTTAACAACTTCACCTTCATCGACCTTTAATGCGCCGACATTTGGTAAAGTATGTATTTCACCAGGTCTTATTGTAATTTCGTGAATAATATCATTATATTCTTTAAATTCGACAATACCATCTATATGGCAGTATACATCTTTAACTACTTCAGTTCCTGATGTTACGTATGTACCGTTTTCTACCATCTTCAAAGAGCTGTCTTTGGATATCTGGTGAATTTCTTCCGGAATAAATACTACAGCACCGGGTTTTGTAATAATTTGATTTTCATCAACTTCTACATCTACATATCTTATCTCGCCTGAAGAAGTTACAGCACACTCATCGTCAATTAATTCGGCAATAATCATACCGTTTTCTACAGGAGTATCAACCGGAGCTTTTACAATGTATTTTTCACCGGTTTTGTCAACAGTCCAGATCTGCTCTTTCTTAGTTTGTTCAAATGTTGCATTCTCAGGTGATAAAGATGCGATTACAATCGTAATTTCTTTACCTTGAACTATTTTATTAATAGTTTTTCCTTCAAATTTAACATTTTCAACAACAAGGTCTTCACCAAATCTTACTTCTCCGCCATGTTCGCAAATTGTAAGAGTTTCAGCTAATTTTTCACCGGCTTTAACTTTTTGTTCATTTTGAACAATAACCTTTGAGCCGCCCGGAAGGTTATAAACATCCCCGCCAAGAACCCAAATAACACCTTGTTTATTGGTCGTTCTTGAGATATTACCTTGTCTGTCTTTCTTTTCATCCGCTACAAAGTCTTCAAACAGAACTTCTCCGGACAAATCAGTTGTAATATCTTTTGTAGCTTTTTCAGTCAAACGTGAACCGTCTCCTTGAGATACCGGTTCATATGTTGCAAGCTTAAAGCCTTTTTCTATTTTCATTCCGTTTTCAAAGAAAATATTTGAACCTGCAGGGATATGATATTTTTCGGTTTTCTTGTCACCGCGAACCTCAATATCTGTTTCATAGTTTGAAACTTTTACAACATCACCATGACGGGTTCTTACTTCTCTTGTTTTTACGTTTGAAACTACTTCACCTGAAATAGCTGATTCAATAGATTTCATTGCACCGGAACCCTTAAATACACCGCCGGTGTGGAATGTTCTCATTGTCAGCTGTGTACCCGGTTCGCCAATTGATTGAGCTGCGATAATACCAATAGCTTCTCCGATATCAACAAGTTTTTGGGTAGTCATTGCCCAGCCATAACACTTTTGGCAAATGCCGTATTCAAGTCCGCATGTTAAACCTGAACGAACTTTCAATTCCTGAAGATTTAAACGTGAAATTTTTCTAATGTCTTTACGATCCAATGTTGTCCCGTTAGTTATAATAACATTACCGTTTTCATCAGTTATATCCTGAGCAACCGTTCTACCGAGCAATCTGTCGATCAAAGGAACAATAACTGTTTCTCCGTCACAAATCGGTTTCATATTAATTGACTTGGTTGTATGGCAGTCATCAGCTCTGATTATAACATCCTGAGCAACGTCTACAAGACGTCTTGTAAGGTAACCTGAGTCTGCTGTTTTCAACGCGGTATCTACAAGCCCTTTCCTTGCACCGTAAGAAGAAATAATGTATTCTGTAACGGATAAGCCTTCTTTAAAGTTTGCCTTAATCGGCAAGTCGATAATCTGACCTTGCGCATCAGCCATCAATCCGCGCATACCCACCAGCTGTGATACCTGGGACAAATTACCTCTGGCACCTGAGAATGCCATCATATAAACAGGATTTAGACGGTCAAAGTTATCAACAACACTTGATGTTAATTTTGCTGTTGTTTCAGACCAGGTATCAATAACTTTTGTATATCTTTCTACTTCAGTAATTTCACCTTTTAAGTATCTGTTAGTTGATTTTTCGATTTCCTTTTCAGCTTCCTGAAGAAGTTCTTTTTTCACTGCCGGAACCTGCAAATCAGCAATTGAAATTGTTGTTCCTGATTTGGTTGCATATTTATAACCTAGGTTCTTCAAGCTGTTTGCAAGTTCTGCGGTTGTTGCCCCGCCGAACTCCAAATACATCTGGGATAAAAATTGATTCAACGCCTTTTTATCCATCTGTTTGTTTATGAAGTCCAAGGTCTTTTTTGAATTTGTATATGTTGTTTCCATTCTGTTATTTCCTCAATTTTCTTTATTTACGCTTACTTGAGTATCAATTTTATAAAGTGATCGCTTTTCTAACTGTTTCGTTGAATATAATCCGCCCCGGAGTAGTTTCAATTCTCTGGCCTTTTTCATCCCTTACAACAATCTTATCGTGAAGTTCTATTATACCTACTTCAAGTGCAGAAATTGCATCCTGGAAGTTATAGAAATAACCTTTTACTTCCATTTCCGGATTTTTCATAATTGTCAGATAGTACATACCAAGTACCATATCCTGGGACGGAGTAATAATAGGCTTACCGGTTGCCGGAGCAAGAATGTTGTTTGTTGCTAACATAAGCATTCTGGCTTCAGTCTGAGCCTCGATTGAAAGCGGCACGTGAACAGCCATTTGGTCACCGTCAAAGTCTGCGTTAAACGCTGTACATACTAACGGGTGCAGCTGAATTGCACGTCCTTCTACCAATTTTGGTTCAAACGCCTGGATACCTAATCTGTGAAGGGTTGGGGCACGGTTTAAGAGAACCGGATGGCCGTCAATTACTTCTTCTAATATATCCCAAACGATTGCTTCGGAACGCTCAATTTTCTTTTTAGCTGATTTTATATTTTGAACATAACCTCTTTCAATCAGTTTATTAACAACGAAAGGTTTGAACAATTCAATTGCCATTTCTTTAGGCAAACCGCATTGATTTAAGCTCAATTGAGGGCCTACAACAATTACGGAACGGCCTGAATAGTCAACACGTTTACCAAGTAAGTTTTGACGGAAACGGCCTTGTTTACCTTCAATAATATTTGATAAAGATTTCAGCGCACGGTTGTTAGGGCCAACTACAGTTCTTCCGCGGCGGCCGTTGTCAATCAGCGCATCTACAGCTTCCTGGAGCATACGTTTTTCATTTCGTACGATGATCTCAGGAGCGCCCATTTCTAATAATCTTTGCAGACGGTTATTTCTGTTAATTACACGTCTATATAAATCGTTCAAATCAGATGTAGCAAATCGTCCGCCATCCAATTGAACCATTGGGCGTAAATCCGGAGGTGTTACCGGAAGTACATCCATTATCATCCATGTTGGATCTGTTTCCGATGAAATCAAAGAATCCAACAATCTTAATCTTTTAATTAATTTAGATTTTCTCTGTACTGAAGTAACATTACCGTTTAATTCGTCTCTCATTTCTTCAGCCATTGATTTTATATCAAGTTCTGATAACAATTCTTTAATAGCTTCTGCACCAATACCAACTCTTAATGCACTGTCTTCATGCTCAGCCATAAAGTCTTCATATTCTTCTTCACTAAGCAGTTGAAGCTTTTTAAATTCGCTATCAGCCGGATCAAGAACTACATAATTATTAAAGTAAATAACCTGTTCAAGATCTTTTAAAGTCATATCTAGCAGCAAACCTAAATAAGAAGGAATTCCTTTTAGGAACCAGATATGGGACACCGGAGCTGCAAGCTTGATATGCCCCATTCTTTGTCTTCTTACTTTTGAATCTGTTACTTCTACACCACAGCGTTCACAGATAATACCTTTGTGACGAACTCTTTTATATTTACCGCAATAGCATTCCCAGTCCTTTGATGGTCCGAATATTCTTTCACAGAACAGACCGTCTCTTTCCGGTTTTAATGTACGGTAGTTAATTGTTTCCGGTTTTGTAACTTCACCGTAAGACCACTTCAAAATCCTCTCTGGTGAAGCAATGCTAATTCGTATATAGTCAAAATAATCAATACTTGTTGACATTTATAATTTCTCCTTTTATCTGGGGGAATAAATTCCCCCATTAAATTATCATTGTTTTAATTATGTCTTTTGCCAGTGTAAGCTGTTTATATTTAAAACAGCACTGCAAGCAGTTTCCACCGGCTTATAGGTCACCGAATGTAGTTGGTGTTTCAAAGAAGTTAATATTTAACAATTCTGAATCAATGTCAGAAAGAGTTCTTTTTGGAGCAGACTTTCTCAAGTCATCCATATCAGTCATTAAATCAACTTCTGCACCATCTTTTTTCGCTACCGTAATATCAAGACCGATACTTTGAAGTTCTCTTACAAGAACCTTGAATGATTCCGGAATACCAGGTCTTGGAATATTATCACCTTTAACGATTGCTTCATAAGCTCTGTTACGGCCGTTAACATCATCTGATTTGATAGTCAGCATTTCTTGCAATGTATAAGCCGCACCATATGCCTCAAGCGCCCATACTTCCATTTCTCCGAATCTTTGGCCGCCGAACTGTGCTTTACCACCTAAAGGCTGTTGTGTTACCAATGAGTAAGGGCCGGTAGATCTTGCGTGAATTTTATCATCAACAAGGTGAACAAGTTTCAAGATATAAGAAAGACCAACAGCAACCGGTCTATCGAACGGTTCACCGGTTCTTCCGTCAATCAACGTAACTTTTCCATCCTCATTGACCCAATCACATCCTGATTCTTTTATACCCTTAATCAGTTCAGCTTTTGTAGCCTTTTCAGAGGTATTTTCACCGTATCTTTCATCGAATGAAGGAGCCTCATAATAGTTTCCGGTCAGATATGCTGCCAAACCTAACAGTAATTCATAAGTTTGACCAACGTTCATACGTGAAGGAACACCAAGAGGGTTCAACACAATATCAATCGGAGTTCCGTTTGGAAGGAACGGCATATCTTCTCTAGGCAATATTCTTGAAACAATACCTTTGTTACCGTGACGTCCTGAAAGTTTATCACCTACAGAAACTTTACGTTTTTGTGCAATGTAAACTCTGATAACTGTATTTGCTCCAGGAGGAAGTTCATCGCCTTTTTCTCTGTCAAATACTTTAACGTCAAGAACTCTGCCGCCCTCGCCGTGAGGAACTCTCAAAGAATTATCTTTAACATCTCTTGCTTTTTCTGCAAAGATTGCTCTTAATAATTTTTCTTCAGGCGGATGTTCTGATTCGCCTTTAGGAGTAACCTTACCAACAAGGATATCATCAGCATAAACTCTTGCACCGATACGAACAATACCGCGTTCATCCAGATGTCTTAAAGCGTCTTCTGAAACGTTCGGGATTTCACGGGTGATTTCTTCCGGCCCGAGTTTAGTTTGACGCGCATCTATTTCTAATTTTTCAATGTGAATAGATGTAAATATGTCATCGTGAACACATCTTTCAGAAATCAGAATCGCATCTTCAAAGTTATAGCCTTCCCAAGGCATATAAGCAACAAGAACGTTCTTACCTAATGAAAGTTCTCCGCAGTTAGTAGAAGCACCATCTGCAATAATATCGCCGACGCTAACTTCATCACCTTCTCTTACGATTGGTTTTTGGTTAATGCAAGTATCCTGGTTACTTCTTAAATATTTAACAAGCGGATAGATATGCGGTTTATTTTGCTTGTCGCGGATTACGATTTCTTCACCGACAACTCTTTCAACCACACCGTCAACTTCAGATACAACAACCATACCTGAGTCTTTTGCTGCACGGGCCTCCATACCAGTACCTACAACCGGTCTGTCTGTAATCAGCAGAGGTACTGATTGACGCTGCATGTTTGAACCCATCAATGCACGGTTTGCGTCATCGTGTTCGATAAACGGAATTAAGGATGTCGCAACTGAGATAATCTGAATAGGTGAAACACCCACAAAGTCAACTTTGCTTGACTGATCCATTGTAAATTCCGATCTGTAACGAACCGGTACATATTCATCTTTGAATGTGTTGTCAGGGTTCAGTTGAACATCTGCCGGAGCACAACGATAATTTTCGTCTTCATCAGCAGTCATATATACAACTTCATCAGTTACAACGCCGTCTTTTACAACAAAGAACGGAGCTTCGATAAATCCGTAATCGTTAACTTTTGCGTGAGTTGCCAAAGAACCGATCAAACCAGCGTTCGGACCTTCAGGAGTTTCAATAGGACAAATACGTCCGTAATGTGAAGGGTGAATATCACGAACAGCAAAACCTGCACGTTCTCTCATCAAACCGCCCGGCCCGAGAGCTGAAATACGTCTTTTATGAGTCAATTCAGCCAGAGGGTTAATCTGGTCCATAAATTGTGATAACTGTGAACTTCCGAAAAATTCTTTCAAAGACGCAACAAGAGGTTTTGTATTCAAAAGGTTCAAAGGTGTCAATGTTTCAGAATCCTGAAGAGTCATTCTTTCTTTAACAATTCTTTCTATTCTTGAAAGACCAACTCTGAATTGGTTCTGTAACAATTCGCCTACCGAACGTATTCTTCTGTTGCCTAAGTGGTCAATATCATCAACGGTTCCTTCATCGTATGTCAAATTAATTAAGTATTCGATTGATGCAACGATATCCTGAACAGTTAATGTTCTTTGATTTTTCGGGATATTCAAATTCAATTTTTTATTTAATTTATAACGACCAACACGTCCGATATCATATTTCTTTTCATCAAAGAAACGGGCTTCAAGAATTTGTCTCCCGCCCTGAGGGGAGGCCGGATCGCCCGGTCTTAATTTTTTATAAACTTCTATTAAAGCATCATCAGTAGTTTCAGCAGTATCTTTGTCCAAAGTTTTCTTTAAGAAATCAAAGTGGGTAAACAAAGATTCCATTTCAGAAACAGTAATACCCATAGCTTTCAACAATGTTGTAGCCAAGATTTTTCTGTTTTTGTCTATTTTAACATATATTAAATCATTTGAATCTGTTTCAATTTTCAGCCAAGCCCCGCGGTTAGGGATCATAGTAGCATTGTAAAGACGTTTACCTGCCGGAGAAACTTCTCGTTTAAAGTAAACACCAGGCGAACGAACAATTTGGGAAACGATAACACGTTCTGCGCCGTTTACAATAAAAGTACCTTTGTCGGTCATTGTAGGAATATCACCGATATATACTTCCTGTTCCTTAATTTCACCGCTGTCACGGTTAACCAGTCTAATCATAACGCGTAATTGTTTTGCATAAGTTGCGTCATGAATTCTTGCTTCTTCAACCGTATATTTTGCATTGTCAAAAGTATAGTTTGGCAGAAAATGTAATTCCAATCTGCCGGTGTAATCTTTAATCGGACTAAATGAAAGAAGTTCTTCTTTCAAGCCTTCTTTTAAGAACCACTCAAAAGATTTTTTTTGCACTTCAATAAGGTCCGGTAAATCATCCAAACGAGTATGTGGAATACCCATAGGAGTTACTCTTTTAGCTATTGTTGTCTTAGACATTAAATCACCTCGTTAAATAAATGGTGTACGTACTATCAAAAAATGGTTTTCAAAAAATTCTAACTTGAGGCTGTTAACCTTTTATCTCTTAAAACCAAAATCAACGGAAAGTTTTGGTATCAGATGGTTTCAGGGTGATAAACTTTTTTATGAAATTTGGAGTTTCAATGTACGGGCACACTTACTCCAACTTTAATTTTGCATGTTATTTAATCATAGACTTAACAAAATTCATAGTCAAGAAAATTTCTCATATAATAATATGAATTGTTAAATATTTGTTACAAATCAAATTTATAAAAATTTACAATTAACGAAAACTTTGAATATCAGAGGATTTTAGGGTAAATTTATTTAATATATATACTATATATTTTTTAATAAAAAAAGACAAATTCTGTCATGAAAATCGGGGCATGCCTATTTAAAAATTTTACAGCTGCGGCCCGGACAAAGATTTTACCTCAAAACCTTTTTGTGCTATATTGTAAAAATATAAAATAAGGAGTATTAATGAAAAAGATTTTAATTATATTGGGAATAATATTTGTGTCTCTTATGGGATCTTACGTCGCAGCAGAAGAAAGTCAAACAACAACACTTTCAGCCGGGGTTGAATTTAATTGGATTAACATGGATCAGGTTCAGAGAGATGAAGTTATAGAAACATATAAGGAAAAAATCTTTGGTTCCGGAGAAGTTCAATCTATTAAGAAAAAAGAATTTAGAGAAACTTACAAAGATTTCTTAAAAGACCCGAATGTAAAAACACACTACAGACTTATCGTAAACGGGGTTAAAGAAACAAAAGACGCATATCTTTGCGGATTTTTTATCCGGGACGATATACTATACAGTTATGCAATCCAGTACAAAAATAACCAACGGTTTGTGTATTATTATTCTGCTTTAGGAAAACTCATATATGTTGATGTAAGTTCTGAAAGCTATCCAAACTTTCCTTACTACTCAAAACAATACAGAGCAAACGGAAAGCTTTCCGGTGCAATATATTTTATCTCAAAAGATTTGCAGTATGTGTATGAGCCCGACGGAAAATTTAAAGGAGTTTGGTATAAAGAAAAAATGTTTGACCGTAAGGCAAAACAAATATTAACAAGAAACAACTGGTAATCCGCGAATATTAATGGGGCAGAAATCCATTAATTGGGTTTCTGAAATGACTTAGAGCAGATAGTTTGCAGGTATACAGTCAAAAATTTTTTTATTATTCAATTATAACAAATATTCATTTATACAAATTTTTGAGAAAGTTCTGTGAATTCATTCCGCCTTTTTCAACAGGCATACATCCCGCGTTACCTACCAAATACAAGGGTTTTGAGGCAGATGATATAACTTCTAACGAAAACAAGTCATAACCCCACTTGTTAGGCCCCTTAGTACCGTTTACATCTACAGCAATAAAGGCAGGATGAGCAATAGAGTCATAATAAAACAAAATTACTCCATCTTTCAGTACTACAGCCCTTGAATTATTTTCTATATTTGATTTTCTATAACCGCTACAATTTGCAGTTATAAAATCTTCTACATCCTTTAATTCTTCCTCTGATAAATCCGGATTATTAGATTTTATTACAGTATCAATACCCTCATATGATGATTTTGGAAAACATCCGTTTTTAAGCGCATTGTTCTCGCAGATTTTAATAATCGAAAGATTTTTTTCTAATGTTTCGCGCAATTTAGTACAATCATCAGTTGTATTAGTTAATCCGTAAGCGCAAGATGGCTTATAACCCAAATCGGCCTCTGCTTTTATATATGCCTGGGATAAAACAGAATACGCTTTCTTAAACTGACTTTTTATAACTTCTGATTCAACTTTCTGGAGCAGAGTCGGCATTGTCATAGCGGCAACAACTCCGATTATGCCTAGGGTTATAAGGACTTCCGCCAGAGTAAATGCAATTCGACGAGGCGATAAATAGTAAGGTGAAAAAACTTCTGCAAGGGTAAATGCAACCCTGCGAGGCGAGTGGTGCCTGAGGCACTTCCATATTATGCTGCGCTCTTTAGTATTCAGAGAAATATTATTGTAGGTTGGGGTTTCCACCCCAACATTAGATTCATTGATATTGAAATCTGTATATTCTTGCAGGCGGTAGGATCCTGAAATACTCTGCGAGCACCCTCCCTTGTAAGCCTCCTTTTCGTCGGCAACAAGAGGAGCTGCGAGTTCAGGATGACATGGGGAATCTTTTATCGACCTTTTCCATATGCGTCCAACACAGTTCATTGTAGGTTGGGGGTTCACCCCAACATAATATTTATTTACATCTGATACAGAAAACTTTAATTTGGTGAAAAATTTGAAGAAAGGTATTTT
>CALUYU010000017.1 GCA_944325075.1 Candidatus Gastranaerophilales bacterium | reverse complement strand
GGTGGTACTGTTTCTTACTATTATTATACGCTATTTCTCGTCAAAAATCAACCATTTGTTGTGACAGAGCCAAATATTTTATTGTAAAGTAGAAAATTATATTTAAAAATTATTTATTATGTAATGGGGGGGAGAAACCAGAAGCACATCCATATAATGCTCCGCTGGACAATTTTTATTGGTATATTTATATGTAGGTTATGGAGGTAACGAACCTCAAGGGAAAGAAGGGTTTTTGTCAAAATTTTTTATAGTCTAATATACTATATAAATAAACAAGAAAATTCCCCATACTTTTTATCTTTAGTAGTGGGGAAAGGTGTATAAATATTATCTTATTTTTATAGTTATATTTTTATATACACATCACTGGCAGTGTATGAATTTTTAGTTGTTCCTGCAGGAACTTGAGCATCTTCACCTCGCATTAGCAGGAACAATGGACATATAATGACTCCTAAACATATTGAGAGTACCATTTTATCATCAGGATGCTGGGCAACAGTTCCTGAGAGAGGAACATATGTTCCGTCTATTGCCGTTGTATGGAAATCACTTATTGTAATTTGCCCGGATGAACCTATTCTGCCTCTGTCCTTAGCAAAAACAATCTGTGCAGAAACGGGGGTTCCTGATTTTATTAATACCATTCCATCGGCGGATTTTACATCTTGTAAAACTGTGAATTTTACTGTTGAACCGCTTACAACATCCCGTGTTGAAACTGTTTCGTTACTTTTGATTATTACCGGAGTATTTGCTGGTAACTTAATCTGTCTGGGTGTAATAATTTGTTTTGGCATTGAAGGATATTCCATTCTCGCATTGATATTTTCGCGATTTGTTGTTTGCAAAAAATCATATAAAGATTCTCCTTTTACGCATGTATTTGTAAAAAACAAAGTTACAGATGTGAATAATAAAAATGTTGCAATAAGCTTTTTTCTTTTCATACTTTTCTCCTTTTTATTGTTAATATTTGATCAATAATGATGATAAATATCATTCCCATCATTAGCCCAACTGTAAATCTTACAAAATTTCCGGTATTAACATTTTGTTTAAAATAATTTATTGCTAGGTCAACTAAAATAATCACAGACATTGTAATAATAGTTTTAATATTAATTTTTAAATTTTCAATCAGTAGCATTAATAAAGAGGAGATTATTATACCTAAATAAAATCCATAACATCTGCAACATATAGCAATTGGATAATTAAAAATCCAAAATGAACGGTCAGGTTGCTGATGACAAGAAAACATATATAATGAAGTTAATTGTGCAGACAGATCATATTTGTGTAAATAAGCCATAATTGGTGCAGAAGTACTTCCTAAAATGAAAAAAAGACTATAAATAATAAGTATACTTAATATAAAGATTTTAAATGTTTTTGCGGCCAGGGGATTATGAGTATCCCCTAAAAAATCCATAAAAAATGGGCTCGGTCAGATTCGAACTGACGACCAATGGATTATGAGTCCACTGCGCTAACCGCTGCGCCACGAGCCCGTTTCCAGGTTTTTATTCAATTGGGATCTTGAAAAAATAATGATTAAAATTTCATTATATTAATAATTTAACCTAAAAAATACTAAAAAATCAAGCAATGTGATAAAATAACCTTAAAATTTAGGAATAACAATGCTTTTGGACTATTATTTTTAAATACTAATTAAGTGTACAAGCATAAAAATTACACAAAAAATTACACAAAAAACGAATTTCTAATAAAATATTGATAAAAAAGCCATGCTATTAGCATGGTTAAAAAAGCTGGTAGAATAAAATATTATTTAATTACTCTTGTCCATTCTTAATATATTTTCCTCTATCTCAGCAATTATGCCATAAAACTTAACAATTAATCCTTATTCTTTTTTTTGTTATAAAATTCTTTTTATGTAATAAGTTTGGGTTTAAATTGTGAATGGCTACTATTGATTTTTATAATGATAATATTAAGCTAAAAAACGGCATGTCTTCTTTACGGGCAACTATTATGACTTCTTTTTTCGGAAATAATGTCATAGAAGTAGGAGATGTTTCGTCTGCGTACGAACTTGCAAAAAACTCTCCGGGAACGGTTGAACTTACCGGAATGCCGGTTTTTGAACCTGAAAAATCAGGGCTTCCGGATGGAGCAAATCAGCTTTTGTTTAACGACGGTGCTGTTGTTGGAAGATGTATGGCTGCAAGAAAAATTCTAGGGGAACCGAATTGTGATTTAAATGTTCTATTGCCGGTTATTCGCGAGGCGGTTTATAAGACAAGATTCAGGAAGTTGTATAAAGCTCAAACAATAATCGGTCTGGATTCTGATTTTATGGTTAAAGCGCATTTGCTTATTCCTGAAAATTTTGAAAATACGCTTTATTCCTGGATGTTAAATTTTCAGTATGTAAATGATGAATATAGAAAATTATATGAAAATTCTCTCAGGATGGATGAAAGTGATATTTATGTCTTTTCTGATCCGGATTGGTCTCATCCTGATTTCCCTTATGGATTAACTCTTTTTGATCCGGAACATAATTGTGCGGTTATTCTCGGGATGAGATATTTTGGCGAACATAAAAAAGGTACTCTTACGCTTGCCTGGGCTATTGCTGCAAGGCATGGATATGCTTGCTGTCATGGAGGGATGAAACGTTATAATTTAAATAATGATAAAACATTTCAAATTGCGGTTTTTGGATTATCCGGCTCCGGAAAGTCTACTATTACACACGCAAAACACAATAATAAGTATAATATTACAATCTTGCATGACGATGCTTTCATTATTAATACTGATAGAAAGTTCTCAATTGCTCTTGAGCCCTCTTATTTTGATAAAACAATAGATTACCCGCTTAATCATGAAGATAATAAATTTATCCTGACGCATCAAAATGAAGGTGTGATAATGCTGTCTGACGGGAAATTATATTCGGTTCCGGAGGATATAAGAAACGGCAACGGGCGGGCCGTAAAATCAAAACTCTGGTCACCTGTAAGGGTAAACCGGATAAATGAACCATTAAATGCAATTTTTTGGCTTATGAAAGATCCGGCTCTTCCTCCGGTATTAAAGCTTTTGTCTCCATCTCTTGGTGCTGTTATGGGGGCTTGTCTTGCTACAAAACGAACTGTGGCTGAAAGGCTTGCTGAGGGAGTAGATCCTAATGCGCTTGTTTTTGAGCCTTATGCAAACCCTTTCAGAGTATATCCTTTGGCTTTAGATTTTACAAGGTATAAAAAGCTTTTTGAAGATGGCGTTGAATGTTATATTCTTAATACCGGTGATTACATGGATAAGAAAGTTCAAGCCTCTGATACGCTTTCAGTTATTGAAATGATTGTTGAAAATAAAGCAGCTTTTCATAAATGGGAGAACTTTTCAGGTATTGAAACTATGGATATTAAAGGTTTTGACCGTACATTTAGCGATCAAAGTTACCGAAACTTCTTTATTGAGAGGATTAAAGACCGTATAGATTTTGTTAAATCGAGAGAAACCTATTTGGGCGGGCGGGATAAACTTCCTCCTGAGGCCAAAGAGGTTCTTGAACATATTATTGAAGAGTGTGGTTAATAGGTATATGAAAATGCCGCCGGATTATTTAATCCGGCGGCATTTTCACTGGTTGTATTAGAATTTGTTTCCAACTATTGCTTCGTTAACAGCTACGGCTTCCGGCTCAACCATGCTTAGATATAAAATTTTATTTGCTGTAGCCTGGTCAAGGTCTATGAATTGACATCCAGCCTGAACATCGCTTGCGGAAACAACTTTTACGTTTGCGTTGACTTCCATATCTCCATACTTAATGTGAATTGGAACTATGTCACCGACTTTCAAACTATTATTATGTTTCAGAGCGACACCGCCTCTTGAAATATTAGAAATTGACTGAACCTGAGGTGTTGAGCTAAATTCTACATCACCAATATCTCCAGGGTTAAATCTGATTGTTTGACGTTTATCTATTGCCGGGATTACGTCTGCAATATCTCTAAGTTGTGATATAGCTTTTGCATCGATAGGGATTTCCGGTGGTAACGGTTGATCCGGAGCCGGATCTGGATCCGGTGTAGGATCCGGATTTGGATCGTTATCATTGTCGTTATCGTTGTCTGTGTCTATATCATTGTCTAAATCGTTATCGTTATCGTTGTCATTATCGTTATCGATATCTGTGTCTGTATCTGTATCGGCATCCGCGTCCGCGTCAGCATCAGCATCGGCGTCCGCATCAGCATCCGCATCCGCGTCGGCGTCAGCATCAGCATCGGCGTCCGCGTCAGCATCCGCGTCGGCATCTACATCGGCATCCGCGTCCGCGTCAGCGTCGGCATCGTTATCCATATCGCCATCCGCGTCTGCATCTATATCAGCATCGGCATCGTTATCAAGATCTGAATCTGTATCTGCATCCGCATCTGCATCAGCGTCGGCGTCTGCATCAGCATCGGCATCAGCGTCAGCATCGGCGTCTGCATCAGCATCGGCGTCAGCGTCTGCATCTGCATCTGCATCAGCGTCTGCGTCAGCATCGGAATCACTGTCATCATCCGGATCCGGAGGAGTAATTGGATCATCTTCTTCTTCCGGAACGACAAGGTTGTCGTCATCATCCTCAGGATTTGGCCCGTTATTGCCGTCATAGCCTTCATCTTCACCTTGCGAACTGCCGCCGTAATAATATTCACGCTCAGTTCCGGTTAAGCCGATTGCAGTTACATCATCCTCTCTTACTGCGGTTGATCTGATTGATACCGGAGTTGAAGGATCATTTGCATTTGTCAAAGTATTTGTAACATCGTTTTCAATGTAGTAAGATTTTCCGTTTTCGTCACGTTTATTGCCCATGAAGAATTCATATCCTCCGGCATAAGCGTGATCTGCGGTTATATTTAAGTCTTGTTCATGTGCCGGACGGCCTTCTCCTTTACCGGCAATTGTTCCGTTTTTGATTACTAATGTTGAATCTACAATTGGTTTTACATTAGGATCTTCAACTGTTCCTAAATCAAGGACTGTTATATTGGCCTGAGTAGGATTAATTTTAGTGTTGTAGTCTCCATAGTAATCACCGGTTGCTTCATATGTCGGAACTTCACCAAGGTGATCAATTACCATATATTTGCCGCGGTTAACAAGGTTAACTTTATCTTTTGCGGTTACTTCTCTAATGTATGTATCACCTGAAAATTCTGCATTAACGGTTCCTTCTCTTGCAACAATAGCGCAAACATTAGTGTCACTCTTTGTTCCGTCCGGATTATCAAGTCCTTTAACGTTTATATCACCTTTATTTGCAAGCATATCTACCCCATATTGTGCAGTCGGAGTATAGTTAGTTATGTTTGCAGAATCATTAAATGCACCTTTAGTTTGGATAAAGGTCAATTTATTATTTGCTTCACCAATACCGCCGCTGGCAATTAATGAAATTCCGGCGCCTGTAACATTAGCTGTTGAGCCGTCTTTTGACTTGTTAAGAATATCATATTCGGCAGCGGCCTTAGTTGTAGCATCTGCAAGGAGCATTACACGTCCGTCTGCTTTAATCTGGTCAACATGCATATCTTTATCTAAGCTTGCCATATTGATAACATTGTCATCACCGGTGCTTATTGCTTTAATTGTTCCGTCGATAGAGGTGTTAATGGATTTTGTAAGGTCTCTTGCATCAGTTCCGATACCTGTACAAACTCCGCCGTCACAAGGTCCGATTTCTTCACCAACAGAACCTCTTGTTGTATTAATTTCAAGGTCTGCACCATTAGTTGTTACAATATGTGTTTTAGCAAAACCATTGTTCAAGAAACTTCCGTCTGTAACATTCACGGTAACTTTACCATCAGCCTGAATATTATGTGCAGTTGCTGAATCACCGATTGTTACATCGGAATTATTACTTGTAATATTTATTAAAGCGCCGTCATCACCGATAATTTCACCGCGCAAATCAATTCCGCCGGTAGCATTGTTTAAAATATTTAATGACGAACCGTGGTTTTTAATATCTCCTGCTGCTGCAAGTTTAATACCGTCAATTCCGCCTGCTTCATTGGTAATATTAGTTACTCCGGTATTTTCAACAAGACCGCTTATGTTAATGCCGGAAGAACCGGAGTTTGTAATATCTAAAGTTCCGGTATTATTTACAGTTCCGCTGATATCAATCCCAGAGGTGCCTGTGTTTGTAATATTTGTATCGCCGGTATTATTTACAGTTCCGCTGATATCAATCCCGGATGTGCCTGTGTTTGTAATATTTGTATCTCCGGTATTTTTTGCAGTTCCGCTTATGTTAATGCCGGCAGCCCCGGAATTAATTATGTCAAGCTGACCGCTGCTGTTGGTTACACCACCGGCAATTTTAATACCGTTTGCGCCTGTATTATTAATACTTATATCGCCGGTACCAAAGTTATAAACTTTTGCTCCGCTTTGAATATCTGTACCGGTAGAAGTTTCTATTGTAATCTTTCCTGATTGTGTTCTATCATAACCGTTGTTTACAAGTGCGTTGAATAATGTATTTGCTTCTTCATCACTGCCAAGATAATAATTCAAGTAATCTGAATTTTCATTATTTGATGCGCCGGCAATCATAATAGATCCATTACCTGCTGTAAGAGTTCCGGTTTGGATATCAATATTTTTGTTTGCAGCAATTCTTCCTTGAATATTTACTGATTGATTTCCGTCAATTGTGAGAACAGACGGATCCCAAGTTACATTAGAACCGGTTGCTGCATAAAATCCGTTTTCATCAGCCAAAGGCGCTGTTATAATTTTATCTGTTAAATTGTTAAATGTTCCTTCTGTAGGAGTCATAACGGTTAAAGATCCAACATTTAATACCCCGCTTGCTCCGACTACAACACCTTTAGGGGAAACAAATACCAGGTTCCCTCCGACGTTACCGCCAATATCATTTAAAGTATTAACGATACCGTTAATATTAACCTGATTCTTTACTGCGGCTACAAATGTATCTATTGAGCCGGTTTTATATTCATGGTATGAATCGTTACCATTTTGCCATTGACCTTGGTTATAGTATGTGAATAAAAAGTTTGCAACATCGCCTTTACTTAAATTAAAGTCTTGGAATTTTCTAAAACCAACTTTTAATGCCTCGTTAACCATATCAGGTGTGATCTGGTATTGGCCGCCTATTTGCCCTAATGCATTACCATTTATGTCGGTAATTGATGTAGCAACTGCCTGATAAGTTGCAGATTGCTGCATTACCATCAATAAGCTTAAAACTGAAGCCACCACACGTCTTTTATTTTGTTGATACTTTCTATTCATTTCTGAATCCTCATTGTGCTATTTTTTTTAATAATTCCTATACTTATATAAACGGCTGACAGGTGATAAATATTGATTAATTTTCTATAAAATTTTACAAAAATTTACATTATCTTGATTTTCTTAAATAAGAATTAATATTTCTTTACATAATAGAAGAATTTTAGCTAAAACATTCATAATTAACCGGAAATATTTGACAATAATAAACAGTTTTAATATCATTAAATTGGTACAGCTCTGAAGAGAGGTTTAGATGTTTAAAAGATTAATATGCATATTGGTTGTCATGTGTGTAATTTTATGCGGCTGCTCTTCAGTAAAAACTAAAAATGATTTTAATGTCATAAAAGACCGCGGAAAAATAATTGTCGGGGTAAGGAGTGATACAAAACCCTTTGGTTACAGAGACATTAACGGTAATCTTCAGGGATTTGATATTGACCTTGCCCGTGCAATTGCAAAACATATTTTTTCTGACCCTAATGCCGTCGAGTTTGTACCGGTTACCGCGTCTAATCGTATTTCAATGTTAAATACCGGTAAGGTTGATATACTTATTGCAACGATGTCTGTTACAAACCAAAGAAGTATTGTTGTTGATTTTTCAAAACCTTATTACATGGCAGGCCAGGCAATTCTTGTTAGAAACAAGAATAATATTTCTACAATAAAACAGCTGAATGGTAAACGCATTATAATTGTTTACGGCTCAACCGGAGAAATGGGCGTAAGAATGAATGCTCCAGAGGCAATTATTCGCGGATATAAGGATTACGGACTGGCTTATCTTGCGCTTAAAAATGGTGATGCTGATGCTATGATTGCTGATGATACTATTTTGTATAATCTTGCTCTGGATGATCCTTCTGTAAGAATTCTTGAAAAAAGGTTTTCTAAAGAACCGTATGCAGTTGCTTTCCGTAAAGGGGAAGAGTCCCGGCAGTTAAAGGATTCTGTTAATTTTACTATTGATCTTATGGAACACAGCGGCCAGCTTAGAAACTTGCAGATGAAATGGGGGATTTGGAAATAATGTTGGAAAAATTCAGATTTTTAACGGCCGGTGAAAGTCATGGCAAATGCTTAACAGCTATAATTGAAGGTTTGCCTTCAGGGCTTGAGATAGATGTTGATTTTATTAACTCTGAACTTAAACGCCGGCAGCAAGGATATGGCAGAGGCGGAAGAATGCAGATTGAGACCGATACGGTTGAGATAACTTCCGGAGTCAGGTTTGGCAAAACCATTGGTTCTCCGCTAACTCTTGTAATTTACAATAAGGATTACGAAAACTGGCAGAAAATTATGAGTGTTAACCCTGAAGATGAAACTGATGAAAAATCTTTTACAAAATATCGTCCGGGGCATGCCGATTATGCAGGAAGCGTAAAATATAATCACAAAGATTTAAGAAATATCCTGGAACGCTCAAGCGCAAGAAAAACAGCTATTGAAACAGCTGTTGGGGCTGTTGCTAAGTTATTTTTAAAACATTACGGTATTTCGTGCCGTTCAAATATTTTACAGATAGGGGCAGGTTTATCAGAAGAAGATTTTCACTCTGAAATTGATAAGGCCAAAGAGGCTGGAGATACGTTAGGCGGAAAATTTGAGGTTATTTTTGAAAATTTGCCGGTTGGTTTAGGGTCTTATGTTCATTGGGACCGGGCTATTGACGGAAAAATTGCCCAGGCTGTGATGAGTATTCCGGCTGTTAAGTCAGTATCTTTTGGGAACGGTCAGCATGGATATAAAATTCCGGGAAGTAAGTTTCATGATGAAATGTTTTTGGAGAACGGTAAAATTATCAGAAAAACTAATAATGCCGGAGGTGTTGAAGGCGGCATGACAAATGGGGAAGATCTTGTGGTAAAGGCTGTTATGAAACCTATTCCTACTTTGAGGACGCCTCTTAATACTGTTGATAGTTCAAATATGACTGAAACAACCGCTCATTTTGAACGATCTGATACTTGTGCGGTTGAGGCTTGCGCAGTGGTAGCAGAAGCTCGTATTGCATGCGTTATTGCTAATGAAATTATGCTTGTAAACCCTGGTGACTATATTTAAAATACTCTTACAAGCGTTGGTTCGATAAGTTCATAAAACGATTTATCCATTTTAGAGTAATCAGAGAAATTTACCCGGTATGGAATTTTGCTTTCATTAAATTGCCTTTCCATTGATGCAAGTTCTAAATAGTCGACAGGGGTCTCTGATTTTATCAAAACATCAAGATCAGAAGCCTTTGTATAATCTCCTTTTACGCGTGAACCATAATAATAAAAATCATAAGGATATTTTTTTAAAATTTCTTTTATAATCAATGCTTCCTTTTCGTTTATCCCCTTAATCATCCGTCAGCACTCCGTTTAAATTATTAATAAGAAATTCTACATCTTTTATAAATCGGGGTATGACTTCTATAATTTTGTAAGTATTTTTGTCATTATATTCATGTGATGTCAGATTTATTAGCTCTCTATATTCTATCCAGTGTTCAAAATTTTCAATGAGGTTCAGACCGTACATTTCCCGGAAAATATTGTTTATTGATAAATCCTTTTCTGTTTTGTCATACTCTTTTTTAAGAAATTTATTCATAATTTTTTTTGAGGTTTCATATGTATATTCAAAACGTTTTATACAAGAGTCTTTGATATAACTTTGTAATTTTTCATCCTTCTGATTGCAATAATCATTAAAGCATTCTTGCAGAGTATTAAAGCTATTTTCTAAATTTATTAAACTAAGTTCTGATTTTTTCATATTCACCTCTTTTTTATTATATCATAATTTTTTCTGTTGACAGCAGGCTGTATCGAAAGTAAACTTGTTTTATGGAAGTTAAAGTTATAGGCGGCGGTTTGGCTGGTTCGGAAGCGGCTTTACAGCTGGCCAAAAGAGGGATAAAAGTTAAGTTATATGAAATGCGTCCGATAAATTCTACCGGGGCGCACGTGAGCGGGAATTTTGCGGAATTTGTATGTTCAAACAGTTTGGGTTCAGCTGATTGCTCAAACGCCTCGGGGCTTTTGAAAAAAGAAATGCAGATTTTAGGCGGAGAGTTAATACAAATAGCGTTTGAATGCGCGCTGCCGGCCGGAGGCGCTTTAGCTGTTGACCGGGAGATGTTTTCCAAAAAAGTTACTGAGAGGATTTGTAGTGAAGAAAATATTGAGGTCGTACGTGAAGAAGTAACGGAAATTCCCGAAGGAGTTGTAATTATCGCTTCAGGGCCGCTTACAAGTGAAAAATTCGCAAATTCTATCAGAAATTTTACCCAAAGTGATCATTTGTACTTTTTTGACGCGATTGCGCCGATTGTGGAGTATGAAAGTATAAATTTTGAAAAAGCTTTTATGGCAAGCCGCTATGATAAAGGTGAAGCGTCTTATATCAACTGCCCTATGAATAAGGAAGAGTATGAAAATTTTTATAATATACTAATTAACTCTCCTAAAATTGAGCTAAAAAGTTTTGAAAAAGGGGCGAAATTTTTTGAAAGCTGCCTTCCTATTGAGGTTCTTGCATCCCGTGGAGTTGATACTTTAAGGTTTGGGCCTATGAAACCGGTCGGGCTTATTGATAAGCGGACGGGGGTGGAAAATTATGCGGTCGTTCAGTTAAGACAAGATAATTCTGCAAAAACATTATATAACCTGGTCGGATTTCAGACAAACTTAAAATGGGGAGCACAAAAGGAGCTGCTTCATTCAATTCCGGGGTTAGAAAATGCAAATATTGTCCGATACGGGGTTATGCATAGAAATACGTTTATAAATTCTCCAAAACTTTTGTTCCCAACTCTGCAAACACGTAAACGGCGTGATTTGTTTTTTGCCGGACAAATTACCGGCACTGAAGGCTATACGGAATCTATTGCAAGCGGACTTCTTGCGGGGATAAATGCATATAGATATGTTTCCGGCATGAGCTTGCTGGAACTCCCGAAAGAAACGATGCTTGGGGCCTTAACACATTATATTTCAGATGCCGAACACACAAAATTCCAGCCTATAAACTCCAATTGGGGACTTGTACCGCCGGTTGAACTTCCTAAAAAAGAGAGAAAAAATAAAAAACTTAAAGCCGAAATGATTTCTAACCGTTCAATAGCGGTTCTCGAGGGTCTATCAACTGATTAAGAAAAAAGTGGCATTTCTCATTTAATCTGGAAAACAGATTAAGTTTTTGCACCAATAATTATTCTTATACCTTTTTACACGGTGTAGAGTTTAACGTTGCGGCTCAGTGCACCTTGACTTAGGATTTTTAGCAACGTACAATTTACTTGTATATAACTTGAAGGGAGTTAGAAAAATGTTGGATCGTATACAAATTACAAAAGAAGTTGAAGAAATGTGCTGCGTTAAACGCGGTGTTAAAGGTGAACCTGCTCCGATTCCTCAAGAAGGCGATTGGACTAAATGTAAAGAAATTAAAGACATTTCAGGTTTGACTCACGGCTGCGGCTGCTGCGCTCCTCAACAAGGTACTTGTAAATTAACTTTAAACGTTAAAGATGGTATTATTCAGGAAGCTTTAGTCGAAACTTTGGGCTGCTCAGGGATGACTCACTCCGCTGCTATGGCTGGTGAAATCCTTCCGGGTAAAACTATTCTTGAAGCTTTAAACACCGACTTGGTTTGTGACGCTATTAACGTCGCTATGAGAGAATTGTTCTTACAGATCGTTTACGGTCGTACTCAAACTGCTTTCTCTGAAAACGGTTTGCCGGTAGGAGCTGGTCTTGAAGATTTAGGAAAAGGCTTGAGCTCTAAAGTAGGTACTATCTTCTCTACTAAGCAAAAAGGGCCTAGATACCTTGATCTTGCTGAAGGCTATGTTCTTGAACTTGGTCTTGATAAAAATAACGAAATTATCGGTTATAAATATGTTAAAGTTCCTCAAATGTTAGACGCTATTAAAAAGGGTGTCGATCCTAAAGAAGCATTTGAGAAAAATATTAAAACTTACGGAAGATTCTCTGAAGCTGTTAAAACTATTGACCCGCGTAAAGAATAATTTCCGTATGTTTTATATGTGTTAGAACGTAGTTAATTTAAGATAAAAGGAATTAGAAAAATGGCTATAAAATTTGAAGGACAAGATAGACGTCAGGGAAAATTAAATAAAGTTTTACCTGAATATGGTTTCAAATCTTTAGAAGATGCAAAAGCTTTATGCGATTCTAAAGGTATAAATGTAGAAGAAATTGTTAAAGGCATTCAGCCTATCGCTTTTGAAAATGCTGTATGGGCTTATACTTTGGGTGCTGCAATTGCAATACAAAAAGGCGCTAAAACTGCTGCTGAGGCTGCAAGCTTAATAGGTGAAGGTCTTCAGGCTTTTTGTATCCCTGGTTCTGTGGGTGATACAAGAAAAGTTGGTTTAGGCCACGGAAATCTGGCTGCAATGTTGTTGAGCGAAGATACAGATTGTTTCTGTTTCTTGGCTGGTCACGAATCTTTCGCTGCTGCTGAAGGTGCTATCGGTATCGCAAGAAATGCTAACAAAGTAAGACAAAAACCTTTAAGAGTTATCTTGAACGGTCTTGGTAAAGACGCGGCTTATATTATTTCAAGAATCAATGGTTTCACACATGTTGAAACACAATACAATTATAAGACCGGCGAATTGAAGATTGTTAAGGAAACTCCATTCTCTGACGGAGAAGTTGCTAAGGTAAAATGCTATGGTGCTGATGATGTATCAGAAGGTGTTGCAATTATGATTAAAGAAGGCGTTGATGTTTCTATTACAGGTAACTCAACTAACCCTACACGTTTCCAACACCCGGTTGCCGGAACTTATAAAAAATGGTGTTACGAAAATGGCAAAAAATATTTCTCAGTAGCATCAGGCGGCGGAACAGGACGTACACTTCACCCTGATAACGTTGCAGCAGGCCCTGCTTCTTACGGTATGACTGATACTATGGGCAGAATGCATGGTGACGCACAATTTGCAGGTTCATCATCTGTACCGGCTCACGTTGAAATGATGGGTATTATCGGTATGGGTAACAATCCTATGGTTGGGGCAACTGTTGCTGTTGCGGTAGCTGTAGCATCTGCTAAGTAAAACTTTAGGCTCCTCTGTACCGGGTTGTCTTCCGTAAGGCGGACTTGGCAGAAGAAGTTGCCGAAACGTCTGCAAAAGTTGTTCTTGAAGATTAGTGAAAACAACGTTTCCGGTATATTGGGCAGAAGCAGAGAAAAATCAAAAAATCAAAGAAAAAAACGGGCGGATATTTCTTCCGGCCCGTTTTTATATTGGAAGTATTAACTATGGTTATATTTATTGTTTAGGACGTTTTCTAAGATCAGGATCCCATACATCAGAACCTTCAACTGTTCTTGTAATAGTTGTTTCAGTTCTTTCTGTATCCTGATATGTTCCGGTGTAATCTCCGCCGCCTTCTTTAGCACCTGGCTTCCAATCAGTTCTGGCTGCTGTACCATTTATTCTGTTTACATTTTCTTGACCTTCTCCAAGGACTTCTCCAGGAATCCATTCAGGCAGTTTCCATTTATCGCCCGGAGGGATTTCTCCGTTTTTAACACCGTTTACATCTCTAATGTAATTAAGTATTGCTCTGTATTCAGGTGAGCCCATCTTAACTCCGTATCTTGCAACAACAACTGTACCAATTGTTTCAGATGTTTTGCCATCTCCTTTAAGTTTGTATTCTTCATACGGAATTTCTTTAGTTACTTGTTTTTCTTCAACCTTAGTTTCAGTAACTTCTTGTTTTGTTTTTGCCTCAACCGGAGCTTTTTCTACCGGAGCATCAGCCTTTTGTTCATAACCGGTATTGGTTCTTGTAGTTGCCCGTGAGTTATCTGTATTAACATAATCATCATCTGTCTTTTTCTTGAAGAGATATTTAAGTCCTCTTCCAATACCTCCAATTGCGGCGCCAATACCGGCACCTTTAGCAATATTACCAAGATCAAATGAATCTTTTACTGATCCTTTATAATCAGCAGGAACTTCATCTTTGTATGGAATATCGACGTTTTCCTGATATGGGACATCTACCGGAATTTCGTAATCTTGGGACCATTCTACCGGAACTTCTGTAACCTGATGACCAACTGTTATATATTGACCGGTTTTAGGGTCATATCTTTGGACAATAGATTCGTGTATAGATGTTTCTGTACCTGTCATAGTACCGCTTACAACTGTACTTGCAACTCCGTTGATTGTAGTGCTTGCAATACCTTCTGCAATAGCTTTTGCTGTTCCGCTATAGTTCAATTTTTGGGCTGCATTTAAAAGTTCTCCGCCTAATGCTGCTAATGCACCACCGCCGGCACCAATAAGTGCATCCTTACCAATATTTTTGGCACGCATTGCAAGTGTTCTGTCTTTATCAACCTGGAGACCGGCTGCTTCAAACATTTCTCTTACATCTTTACGTTCACCTCTGGTTGCAACGCCGCTGTCTTTTTTAGCGTGGTCATTTGCAAAATCGGCCCATTCAGATGTTGAGGCAAAATAATCTGCATCGTTTATACCGCCTCCTGCATTGAAGGTTTTATTGCCCTTATTTGCAAGTTTACTCATAACATCTTTATATTTATTGCTATTAAGTTTATACCATTGTCCGTCTACTTCAAAGTCACCGTCTTCTTTACCATTTGCTTTGTCACAGACAGAAGCTCTAAATTCAGCATCCTTCTCAAGAAGCTTTTGAGCATATTTATTAAGGTATGTATTATTTTTACCTGGTTCGTCTGCTTCGGCAGCATCAGCTTGTTTTTTACTATAGTGAACTTCTGTATTTTCAAAGTTTTGTTTATATGTTTCAAATTCAACCTGGGCTCGTGCTTGATCAGCTACCATGCCTTTTTGGATATCTTTAAGCATCTTGCCTTTATTTTCCTCAAGCTTAGAAATTTGTTGTTTAATTTTTTCAACTTCTTCAGGGGTTCCGTTTTTGCTTTTTACCATAAGTTCCTGTGAAAGTTTCTGAATTTCATCGTCATGGGTAATTGATTCTGCCATTTGGGCTTTAGCAAGTTTAGTTCTCTGCTCAGCACTAAGTTCTCCGGTCGGATTTGCCGCTCCGCCGGCTTTTTGTTCGGAGGCAATTTGTTCTTCAATTGCCTGCATTTTTGCAAGGGCATCAAGTTTCTTATATGCTTCTGATTTTTCTAACTCGCTGGCATTTTTTAAATCCCATAAATGTTCGTTTTCTCCGAATTGTTCTTCTTTAGGGAATTTTTTGTTAAAATCTTCTTTCCAGCTTTTTAGTTTATTTATTTCTTCTTGTGTTAATTCATTTTCAGGCTTACTCATCAGAGTCTTCATTTCTTCTCTGATTTGATTTGCTCTTGTATTTACACTATTTTTTTCGTCCTGAGTCATTGCTAATTGATAATAAGTATTATTATTTGTTATACTTGAATTATCTTTAATTTTTTCCGCAAGTGCGTCTACTTCAGGTTTTAATGATGAATTAAGTGCTTCATTAATAAGAAGAGATTCTTTTGCCTTAGTTTTTTCATAAGGTGTCAAATCTGTTCTATCATCAATTTTTGCTAATTGATTCTCCATTTGTTTTTGGAAAACCTGTTTTACTGTTTCAAATCTTGCTTCCTGATTTTCTTTAATAGGTTTGCCGTCGTCATCAACCAAAACATCCTTGCTAAGTGTTGTAGTAAATTCTACTCCGCCTTCTTGCTTGGTGGAGTTTCTGTTTCCGAATTTACTTGGGCCGACGCCGTCAGGAAAATATTTTTTATCATTAAAATACTCTCTGATAACTTCTCTCTGTTTGGTTTCATCGTTGTTTGCAGCATAATATTTTTCCTGGTATTCTGGCGGTAATTTTTTGATGTTTTCATTGTTTGCACGGAATTGATCTACCGCTGTATTTACCTGGTCAACGGTTCCTTGGCCGTTCACACCCTCTTTCTTCCCGGGTTTTTCATTTGCCTGGGTAAAAATACCTTGCAGAATGGCTTGTTTTTCTGCCTCTGTTTTTGCCTCCTTAAGCTTCTTCTGCATTTCTTGAATTTGTTCTTGTGAGACTACATAAGTTTTTCCATTGTGGTTAATTTCTTGTACTCCCATAGTACGTCCTTTCTTGCAATCCGGTTAAGAATTGCATTTGTTTCTTAATACTTCCTCTGTTATATATATATAAAAACATTCTGTCGGTTATAATTGCATAAATCTTTAATATTTCGGAGGATACTCGGGGCAAATCGCTTTTATAACAAGTGTTTTACATACTTCATAAAACTTAATGTTTGTATATATCTATTATATATTTTTAATAGAATTAGTATTTTATTAATGCATAGTAAAGTTTTTTATAATAGTTGTGGCAAAAATTTTAATTTTGTGTTTTAAAAAAGATATGGAAACCAGAAAAATAAATGGCAGTGTAAATTTTGGAACGAAACTTGATACTTATAAAGTTTTGGAAGTTACATCCCAAAAAATTCTTCAAAGTAACGGAACAGATGGTATTCGGGATGTTATTAATGCACTAAATGCCAAACCGGTAAAAGCCGTTGGCTGCCGGGGGTATAAGTATTATGCAGATATAATCGGTAAAAAGATTTTAGAAAAATATCCCGATATTGCAGAAGTATCCAATAAAATTAATGAAATAGCTGCCAGAAATCCTGATATATCTAAAAATGATTTGAGAGAAAAAGTCAGGCCTTTAATAGATAAATTAGGGCAGGTTGTGGATATCACAATATAGTATATAACGCTTTATGCTCGTAAGTTTAGGAAATACAAAATTGTTCTAATGTGATTTTTTCCAGTTTTTAATTTGTTCTAATTTTGTTTTGTACTTTGCTTCAAGTCCTTGTTCGGTTGGATGGTAGTACTCTTTGCCTGATAAAGAGTCCGGCAGACACTGCATATTTGTAAGTTTTGCTTCTGTATCATGGGCATACTGGTATCCTTTGCCGTAATTTAATTCTTTCATTAACTTTGTAGGGGCGTTTCTTATTACCAGCGGCACCGGTTCGGCTAACTCTTTTATAGCATCTTTTTTGGCCGTTTCATAAGCGATATATAAAGCATTTGATTTTGGCGCAAGTGACATATAAATAACGGCTTCTGTCAAATGTACAGAGCATTCGGGCATCCCGATAAAATGGCAGGCTTGGTATGCGGCAACAGCAATTTCTAATGCATGCGGATCGGCAAGTCCTATATCTTCACTGGCAAATCTTGTGACTCTTCTTGCAACATAAAGCGGATCTTCTCCGGCCTCAAGCATTCTGGCCAGCCAATAAACGGCTGCGTCAGGGTCGGAATTTCTCATTGATTTGTGCAGCGCCGAGATAATATTATAGTGTTCTTCTCCGTTTTTGTCGTATAATAAAGATTTTTTTGAGATACATTGTTCCATGGTGTCATTGGTAACAGTTATTTCTCCGCTGTCGGAAATATCTCCGTTTAAAACTACCATCTCAAGTGTAGATAGTGCGTTCCTGGCATCGCCGTTCGCAAATTTTGCAATGATTTTCAGCTGCTCATCGCTAATGTTTACTTTTTGCTCTCCAAAACCTCTTTTATCTGTGATTGCCCGTTTTAAAAGTTTCACCAGATCTTCTGTATTTAGCCCCTGTAATACAAAAACTTTGCATCTTGAGAGTAATGCACTGTTTACCTCAAAAGAAGGATTTTCTGTTGTTGCCCCTATTAGAATTATGCTGCCTTTTTCTACAAATGGCAGAAATGCATCCTGCTGCGCCTTATTAAAACGGTGAATTTCGTCAACAAAAACTATAGTTTTCTCTCCCAGTTTTCGAGCTTGTTCGGCCTGAGTCATGACGTTTTTTATTTCTTTTATCCCGCTTGTGACCGCGGAAAAATTTATAAATGCTGAGTTAGTCTTTCTGGCAATAATACTTGCCAGGGTGGTTTTCCCAACTCCAGGCGGGCCCCAAAATATTAGTGATGTAATTTTGTCTTCTTCAATTAATTTTCTAAGGATTTTCCCCTCGCCTATAAGGTGCGTTTGCCCCACAAATTCTTCTAAATTTTCCGGTCTTAGTCGGGAGGCCAATGGCTGATTACTTTCATTTTCAAATAGTGATTTTTGCTCCATATTTACCTTTTATCTGATTTTATTCCTTGTATTTTGAGACCTTACAGATTTTTTATGTATTTTATTATTGCTTTACTACAATTTTAGCACGAAAAATTTTTCAGATTAATCTTGACAATAGTTAGATATCTAATTATAATATTACTGTAAAATTTTTGTTATGGGAAAGCAAGAAAGAAATTCAAATGAAACAGGCACTTTCACTAATATCTAAAATTCATGATAAGGGTAACCGTTTTATAATTGAGCAGTTGAATTCAAATGGTATAGACGGACTTGTGCCTAGTCATGGAGATATTCTTGCAGTTTTATATGCGGACGGGAAGTTAACAATGAAAGATATTGCAGAGAAAATTCACCGAACAAAACCAACTGTAACAGTTCTTGTTGATAAACTTGAAAAACTCGGATTTGTTAGGCGTGAAAAATCTACTGATGATTATAGAGTTACTTTTATTGTTCTAACGGAAAAAGCCCGGACTTTTAAGGCTGTGTTTGAAAAAATTTCAGACGATTTAAATAAAATGATTTATAAAAATCTTTCTGAAGATGAAGCTGTTATATTGGATCGACTTCTTGAAAAAATCTTATAACCAAAAATTTTTGAATAAATAGTTAGATGTCAAACTAAAGGAGGCAAAATTATGACAAATTACAAAACAACAGAATTAGGAAAAATTGAAGATCTTGTTAAGCTTGAAAACGGCAAAATTTTTTTACACGACGCATTAGAGCTTAGCAGCTGCGAAATATCAGTTAATAGTGTTCCTAAGGGCTTTAAAGTTCCGTTTAATCATAGGCACAAGCAAAATGAAGAAATTTATCTAATCTTAAAAGGTGAGGGAGTTATTACTGTTGACGGAACGGCCGTTAAGGTAAAAGAAGGTTCTGCTGTGAAAATTTTACCTGATGCTTCAAGAACCATTGAAAATACGTCCGATGGTGAATTCCAATTTATTTGTGTCCAGGCAAAGGCAAATTCTCTGGAGCAATACGGATTAAGCGATGCAGAACTTTGTTAGTTATACAAACAGCAGGCAATTTTTGCCTGCTGTTTGCTCATTTGGGAACTTACTTTTTTCTTTCGGCCAAAGAAAAAAGTAAGCAAAAAAGAAAGCAGAATGAGTCGTGAGATTTGATTTACCCTTTAGGGGCTTAAAATGAATTTTTTTTTATCAGAAAGCGGATTTTCGGTAGGGTGAACAGAGTGAACCCGTAAGGTGTCAGGAAACGTTGAGTTTTCTGACACCCCGAATAATCCAAGAGGAAAAAAGTAAGCAAAAAAGAAAGCGGTATGAGTCGAGAGATTTGATTTACCCTTTAGGGGCTTAAAACGAATTTTCTTTAGCGGAAAGCGGATTTTCGGTAGGGTGAACAGAGTGAACCCATAAGGTGTCAGGAAACGTTGAGTTTTCTGACACCCCGAATAATCCAAGAGGAAAAAAGTAGGCAAAAAAGAAAGCACTATGTGTTGTGAGTTAATGTAGGTTTGGGTGAAACCCCAACAAAAAAAATAATGAATTTCAAGAATTAACCAACTGTCATCCTGAACTCGCAGCTCCTCTTGTTGCCGACGAAAAGGAGGCTTACAAGGGAGGGTGCTCGCAGAGTATTTCAGGATCTGGCCGTCTTCAAAAATATTCGACCATCTGTACACAAAAATCTAATGTTGGGCTGAAAGCCCAACCTACTTTGATACCCGTATCATCCCGCCGGCGGAGCATTGTAATGCCGTGCCTCAGGCACAAAAAGAAAGCAGAATGAGTCGAGAGATTTGATTTACCCTTTAGGGGCTTAAAATGAATTTTTTTTTTATCAGAAAGCGGATTTTCGGTAGGGTGAACAAAGATAATGTAGGTTGGGGTTTGTCCCTGAGGGACATCCCTATAACGCGTCGCTATGTGGGACGCATAGAGAAAAGGTCGATAAATAATTTACCATGTCATCCTGAACTCGTTTCAGGATCTATCCATCGTCAAAAATGATCGACCATCTGCACTCAAAAAATTAATGTTGGGCTGAAAGCCCAACTTACTTTTTCTTTAGCCGAAAGAAAAAGTAAGCAAAAAGAAAGCACTATTAGTCGTGAGACTTGATTTACCCTTTAGTGACTTAAAGTTGTAGGTTTGAGCATACTTGCCCAACCTACTTTGTTTTCCGTATCATCTCGCCGGCGGAGCATTGTAATGCAGTGCCTCAGGCACAAAAAGAAAGCACTATGTGTCGTGAGATTTGATTTTTCTCGTTAAAGTACTTTTAAAACAATTCCCTTTGCGTCCCGGACAGCGCAGCGTCATGTAAGAGGGGGCTACGCCCCCCTTGAAAAAATAAAAAAATAGTATATAATAAAAGAAAAAGGAGGGTAAACACATGGGAAAGTCAAGTATAGTACGACATACGGGGGGGGGGGGGTAACGAACCTCAAGGGAGAGAAGGGCTTTGGTCAAAATTATCTTTCTCAAAAACAAAGTTTTCTGTATCAAACGAAAATAAATATTATGTTGGGGTGAAACCCCAACCTACATTGAACTGTGTGGGCCACATAGAGAAAAGGTTGATAAAAAATTCTCTATGTCATCCTGAACTCGCAGCTCCTCTAGTTTCCGACGAAAAGGAGGCTTACAAGGGAGGGTGCTCGCAGAGTATTTCAGGATCTAGCCACCGTCAAAAATGTGCGACCATCTGTACTGTATCATGGAAAGAAGTATTAGATAAAGTAGGTTGGGCTTTCAGCCCAACAATGAAATTATGTTGGGGTAGAAACCCCAACATACAAAAAGCTATTTCTTATGCATCTCGGACAGCGACGCGTCATGTAAGAGGGGACTAAGTCCCCACGTTTACTCTCGCTGAGTTTTTTTCACCATACTATTTATCGCCTCGTCGAATTGCATTTACTCTGGCGGAAGTTTTTTTACCATCCTACCACTCGCCTCGCAAGGTCGCGTTTACTCTAGCGGAGGTTCTTATAACCCTAGGCATAATCGGAGTTGTTGCTGCTATGACTTTACCAACACTTATTAATAATTCCCGGAATAAGGAACTTGAGGCCGCCCTAAAGAAAAATTATTCGATAATTCAGCAGGCGTTTGATATGTATCAGGCGCAAAATGGAGAAAGGCTAATTCCTGAAAATATTGCTGGAGGAAAATTAAAAGGTTATATTATACCTTATTTTAAGGTTATAAAAGATTGTGGGGTTGGTCATGATGCTGCTTCATATGATCCTGAATGTGGTATGACTAATTCTGCAAATGCTGACAATCGTAAATCAATTTATAAAACATTTAGCGGTTTACCGCTTGTTAATTTGGCAATGTTTGATGATGGACAATTTATTTTATCTGACGGAAGTATAATTTATATAGAAAACGCGGCGCCTGATATGCACCGGGTCTTTATTTCTGTAGATGTTAACGGGGCAGCTAAACGGCCAAATCAGTATGGATATGATTTATTTACTTTTCAGCTGATGGATGACGGTAAGATTTTGCCAGTGGGCGCACCGGGAACTTATAGAACTGATGTTAATCGCTATTGCTCCAAAACTGCTTCTATTGATATCAATGGAATTGCCTGCACATATTATGCTTTAACTGATAAAAATTACTGGAAAAATTTGAAGTAATATTCTCAACGCCAATTAGGATAGTAGAGTATTGTTATTATATCTGTTGTTTTAATTCTTGCGTGTCCGCCTTTAATAAAATTAGTTGTTGACCCTACAAAAGGTATAATAGTAAGTGCCCATTTAAGCGGATAAACCCAGAAACATCTGTTTTGTCCCTTCTTTACATATTTCCCCAGCAGCTGGCTGTTTTTTATGTTTGGAATTTCAAAGTCGTCTAAAATAATTTCCGCCGGAAATCCGTTCATTCCGCTCGTAATTATTGTCTCAATACGCCCGGAAATAATCTCTCCTTTGCTGAGAATTTTTTCATTATTATAATATACGTCTTTATTAACTTTAAACTGAAGTTTTCCGCCTTCTACCGGATGATTTTTTGTAGAAACTTCATCTGTTATGGATACATATATTGGAACGCTTGTTGTATCAGAATAATCATATGGTAAAATGTTTTCGTTTCCCTGCGCAAGCTGGTTTTCTTCTGCCAGAACCGGTTTTATGCCGCAAAAACAGAGTAATATTGCAAATATACAAATAAATACCGGGAACTTATTCATATTTCACTTCCTCTGTTAGATTGTTTTTAATTTTGTTCTCCAGCTTTTTTCTGTTTTCTAATGATGTTAGAAGAAAATTTTGATAGTATTCATTATTAATATATTCGTTATTTTCAAGGTACTGCGGGTATTTGTATGTTATGTATTCATAAATTCGAGCCAGTCGTTTTGAGGTTAAATTGTGTCTGGAAAAACGGTCAAATTTTTTCTGCGGGCAAGTCTTATTTATGAAAACTATTAGGGCAAGCGGGTTATAACCTGCCTCTACCATATAATCGACTGCTCTTTTATCTGCAACCGTTTCAAATTTTTTTGCCCCGAGATAAACCTCAAGAGAATCTAATGAGCCTCCCCATATTCCGCTATAGGATTTTACTGCTGTTGAAATTTCCCTTGCCAGCATTGCTGCAAGTTCGTCATCTGTTTGTACCGATTGATATAATCCGTCATATATTATTACTTGTCTTTTGGTTAATGATTTATCTGTCGAGAGTAATTGCCTCTTGTCCTTAGTCGTATATGTAAAAACTACACGTTTGGTAATTTTGTTATGATTAAGTAATTTTGTACCTATATTATCAATTCTTGTTTGTATAGAATTTTCATTCTCAAGAGCTGCCATATTTTCGTTTGCCCGAGCTGAGGAAGAGATCGCTAATATCATTAATATCAGTACAAGTTTTTTCAACATTTTCCTAATTCCTTATTAATTTAATTATGTAATAAAAAGTATTTTACTTCAAATTACCCAAAGGGGTTAGTATTTGCTGCTATTTTACTATTAAGTGATAAATTATAAAATATATTGTTGCAGATAATATCATGCAGGCCGGAATTGTAAGAACCCAGGCAGTCACGATATTTCCTACAATTCTCCACTTAACAGCATGGGCATGAAGTGTTGAGCCTACTCCCATAATCGCCGTTGATACAATGTGGGTTGTACTAAGCGGAATACCAAAATGTGAGGCCAATAAAATTAGTGAGGCCGCAGATGTTTCAGCCGCAAACCCGTGAACCGGTTTTAGTTTAATAATTTTGTGCCCCATTGTTTTTATAATTTTGTAACCGCCGTTCATCGTCCCGGCAGCCATTGTAATTGCACATACAATTATTACTGCAATTGGAATATCAAAGTCTCCGGTTGGTGATTTCTGAAGATATCCGCATGCAAGCAGTGCAAGAGTTATTATACCCATTGTCTTTTGTGCATCATTTGAACCGTGGCTTAGTGCAATTAATCCTGATGAAATTAACTGTAATTTTCTGAACCGTTTATTTACAACCTGCGGGTTTGTTCTCCACAGAATTCTTATCATAATAAGCATTACCATAAAACCCATGCAAAAACCTAAAACCGGCGATGCAAACATAGGTATTATAACTTTATCAACCAATGTTGAAAAATGTACACAGCTAATTCCTGCCTTTACAATTGAGGCTCCCAACAGTCCGCCGATTAAAGCGTGTGATGAGCTTGAAGGCAATCCTAAGAACCAGGTAAACAAATTCCAAATTACGGCTCCCAGCAATGCACAGAAGATTACCGTCAAAGTTACCATATCAGAATTAACGATTCCTGATCCGATAGTTTTAGCAACGTGTGTTCCGGTTAATGCTCCGATAAACTCTAATGTTGCGCCATATAATACTGCTTGTTTGGGAGAAAGTACTTTAGTTGATACAACTGTTGCAATAGCGTTTGCGCAATCGTGAAAACCGTTTATAAATTCAAAAGCTAACGCTACAGCTATTACTGCTATTAATAATAAAAGTGTTACTGTCATAGATTTTCTCCGCCTGAACTAACTTTGTTTTAAAACAACATTTAGGATTGTATCCGAAACATTAAAGCACGCATCAAGCGCATTTTCAATTTCTTTGTACATGTCGCGGAGTTTAATAACATCTAAAGCTTCATATTTACCTGAGAACAGATCATACATTGCTCTATGGTGAATTTCGTCGCCATGTGTTTCCAATTCTTTCATTGCAATATTCGTTTTAGTTATGTCTTCAACATCAGAAACTTTTTTGAATTTTTTTATAATTTCTCCCATTTGTTCGGTTGCCTGAACCAAAGTTAAAGCCTGTTCTTTCATCTCTTCTGTATATGCTGTTAAGTGATATACATCTAAGTTAAGACAGGCTTTAATAATTTTTTTATTAATTTTATTTAATTGTGAGGCTATATATTGAATATCTTCCCGTTCAATCGGGGTTATGAAACTTTTATTTAATTGTTTTAGTACAAGCTTATATGAAAGTTTTCCTTTTTTTCTAAACTTAAGAGCTTTTTCTTTTTGTTCTTCCGTCAGCTTGGTATGCATAACTTCATCATATAATCTTGCTGACTGCTGGCATATCTCTGCACTATCCTGAAACAGTTGAAAAAACATTTTATCTTCCGGAGGCATTATATACGACATCAAATTAAATTTTGGCATTTTTATTTTCTCCTTTTCATACACACGTCAATCATACAAAAAAGTAAGCAGTTTTAAAAGTATTTATTTACATTTTGTAAAAAAGCCTCTGAAGTATTTAATTATGCTAAAATATTGATATGTATGATGTAAAAAAACAAGTTTATTTATATTTGACTAAAAATCAAAAATCTGCTTTATGTAATTTTTTAAGGGCTTTAGTGAAAAAATCTCCGGATTTAAGTGCTGGCGATTTACTTAAAAAATTTATTGAAGATGAAACTTATTATCTGGAAATTAATGCCTCAAGGTTTGAATTTTTGAGTGATATTATAAATAATAAAGATTTTTTAAATGATACGGAATTATATATTAACGAGTGCAGGAAGTATTATGATTATAAAAAGAAGCAGGAACCTCTTTTAAAAGCACAAAAGGAATTTGAAAAGAAGAAACGTATTTTTCTGCGTGAAGTCAGGATGTCAAAGGAGGCGCCAACCTCAAAACAGTTGTATTATTACGAAAAACTTTGCAGGAAATATAATATAGAAAAAAAAGATTTGGCATCCAAACTTGAGGCCAGGGACGAGATTGATAAGATTATTTCTGAGCATGACCCTTCAATTATAAATCTCCCGGAGGCATCGGATTAAATCAGAGTTTATAACTCATTATGTAATCGTCCATAACATAGCCTTGGCCTATATCTGTTACAACTGAATCAATTACACTGAGCCCCCATTTTTTGTAGGCTTTAATTGTATTTTCGTTGTATTTGTTTACGGTAAGCTGAATTTCTTTATAACCTTTTTCTTTTGCTATGTTTTTTATTTTGTCAAAAGCTTTTTCCCCTATTCCCATATGGCGAAAGTCTTTTGATATATATAATTTTGATAAAAACAAGTATTCAGGGTAATCCGAAATACCAAAATATCCGATATTGTTGCCGTTATCAGTTATAAAATAATATTTATAATTTTCTTCTTTATACTGTTTTCTTATTGCCTTTTCTGACTGGAATTTTTCAACCATATAATCGATTTGGTTCCGGGAAAGTATTACCGTCCAATATTCATTCCATATATCATGGGCAAGTTTTGCCAGTATTTTTATCTCTTGATCTTTTACTTCTATAAAACCGATTGTCATAGCTTTATTATATCACAATTTTTCATGATAAAATATAAATACAAAAATCAGGAAGAGACGAACATGAATGAAGTAATAGAAAAATTAGTTGATTTAATTGATAAAGATTTACAAAATGATATTTACAAGCCGGAAGAACGAAAAGAGATAGCAGATAAATATAAAAAATTACTGCCTGAAAACATGATTGTTCTGGCCCAGGCAAATCCTATTTCCGGAAATGTCAAATATAACGCCCTAAAAGCTCAAAAATGGATTGAATGGGCTAATCTTTTAAGCTTAAAGGCGGTTATTTTCCCGGAAATGTTCTTAATCGGCTATCCAATAGGAGATTTTATTGATCGTTTTCCTATTGTAGTTGAGGAGTGCAATGAGTGGCTTGAGGCGCTTGCAAAGTTAAGTGGAAAAACAAAAATTATAATTGGTTTTGCCGAGTTTAATAAAGAAAAGAAAGGTAAAAATTATTATAATTCCGTTGCAGTTCTGGCTGATGGGAAAATAGAAACCATTGTTCGCAAAAGTTTACTGCCTACATATGCGGAATTTAATGATTACAGACATTTTGAGCCTTCTGATGTAAACAGTTCTTCAAGAATTACAAGCATAGGTTCAAAACGAGCCGGTATTGTTGTATGTGAAGACGGCTGGAATGATTTCGATTTCTTTGATAAAAATCTATATTCAACAGACCCGGTAGAAGTTTTAGTAAAAGAGCAGAGTCCTGATTTTATTATAAACTGTTCCGCCTCAATTACACGTGCAAAGAAAGAGCAGCTGAAACATAACATGTTATCTTTTGCAGCCCGAAAACACAATACTCCGATTGTATATGTTAATCAGGTCGGCTCGGGAGAATGTTTGTCATTTGAAGGCGCAAGCCGTGTTTATGATGAAAACGGCCGGCTCATTGCTATGGCAAAATCTTATGAAGAACAGTTTTTCATTGTTGATTTGGATGATAAAAACGGGTTAATATATCCTTTGCCTAAGGGCTTAGAAAAAACTTTAAATTCCCAAAAAGCTTTTAGTCTTGATCATGAACCTGATCTTGAGAGAACTTATAAGACTATTGCCCAATCAATCAGGGATTATTTTAAGAAAACCGGATTTAAACGGGCTGTTTTAGGCCTTTCCGGCGGACTGGATTCTACAATTTGTGCAGTATTACTTGCCGACGCGCTTGGTGCCCATAATGTATTCGGAGTGAGCATGCCTTCCAGAATTACAAGTGCGGAAAGCAAAAATGATGCTAAAACTCTTGCAGATAATTTAGGGATAAATTTTATCGAAGTTCCTATTAAAGATATGTTTGATGTTACAAGAGGCAAGTTCGACGCTTTATTCAGTGAAATGAATGATAAATGGAATTGCAGATATAAAAATTCTTATACAAATGATAATATTCAGGCCAGAGCACGAGCCACTATTTTGTGGGGGGTTGCAAATGAGTTTGAGTCTTGTCTGTCAATTGCAACTTCTGATAAATCAGAGGTATACATGGGATATGCAACCATAAATGGTGACATGTCTGGCGGATTTGCACCTATTGCGGATGTAACTAAGACTAAACTTTTTGCACTTGCAAAATGGCTTAATGAAAACCGTGATGTTAAAAACGCTATTCCGGCATCAATTATTGAAAAGCGTCCCGGAGCAGAGCTTGCGATTAACCCCAAGACAGGAAAACCGCTTCTTGCGGAGGAAGCACTTATGCCGTATGAATTCCTTGATGAAGTTATATGGCGCGTTGAAAATTTACATCAATCTATAAATGATATGATTAATGTCGAATTTCTTTATGAGAAAAAAGCATCTGTTTCAAAAGAACAAAAACAGGAATGGCTGGAAAAGTTCTTCAGACGGATGTCGTTTGCGGTATATAAATGGTCAATTCTTCCGCCTGCCCCTATTGTTGATGCCAGGTCAATTAATAACCGAGAATACCGCCATCCTATTATTGCCT
The DNA here is from genome assembly GCA_944325075.1 of Candidatus Gastranaerophilales bacterium. Lineage (GTDB taxonomy): Bacteria > Cyanobacteriota > Vampirovibrionia > Gastranaerophilales > Gastranaerophilaceae > UBA1221. Next base: position 10,994 of record CALUYU010000017.1, on the reverse strand, counting down.
CAGGTATAAATTACAAAAAGACTACTCCGGAGGAAAAGCTTGAGTTATTAAAGAGATATCTTTGCATATAAATGTTTAAGGCATTATATGTCCAACGATACTCTTAACAATTGAGCTTTATTTTCGTAAATTGTTCAGCATTAGCGGTAATATAGAAAACTTTTGTCTTTAACAAAAAATAGAAGTAAACTTTTAGTATGTTGGATATTAAGGAAGAAATACAAATACTTTTATTAAGACAGGGGCTTTCCATGCGCAAGCTTGCACGAAAGATGAGGGATGCAGGCTATGATATCCCGGCGGAAAGCGGTTTGTCGTATGCTTTTAACCAAAAACGCATACGATTTCAAACAGTTCAGGAAATCGTGGATTTTCTCGGATATGAACTTGTTTTACATAAGAAATAAAATTATTTTACAATAATTTTATATGTATCGTTGCCATAATGTGAAAAAGTAATGATACCTTTTCCGTTAATTCTAAAAATTGCTTTTATATAAGGCGTATCAGTATTGTATGGAGAAAAAGAGTATTTATGGAAGTCTTTTTTAGTATCATTTAACAGCAGATATTGCTGTGGAAACTTGGAAATTCTGAGAGTTTTTTCGCGGTTTCTGAAAGACGAAAGTTTAATAATTTTTACATACGGAAATAATTTTTGTACATCTTTTTTGTTTAATTCTTTTTCTTGTATTTTGCCGTTGTTATTTATAACTTCGGCAAATTTTAAACTTTTATTTATAACCGCAATAAGTTGTCCGTTTCTTACAAATTCATAATTTGAACTTAATACAAATTCCGGTTCGTTCTGGTTATCCAAGTAATATTCTGAATAGGAGCCGGTTCCCGGTGAGGTATGTTTTGTATAAGTTATCTTATCCTCAAATAAACCTCTGGCCTTTGTCCAAAGTTTTTCGGACGGTGAATAATATACTTTTGATCCGTCCATGACTTCTTCTACAATTGCGCAGGCAGGCATGATTGTAAACCAGAACATAAATATTGCTAATAATATTTTTTTCATATTTTTGTCTCCTTTACTAAAACTATTTTACTACAATATTTTATATGGTATAATTAACAAAAAAGGAGAGAGTATATGAAAGCAGGAATCTTGAGTGTTCAGTTTAACCCGATATTGGCAGATAAATCTGCAAACCTTGATAAAGCAGAAGAAATAATTCATCAATATGGTGATAGTAATTTGGATTTAGTTGTATTGCCGGAATTTTTCTCGACCGGAATCTGTGACAAAGAATTTATAAATTCTCCGGAGGATGAAACAGGAGGGGATGTTATAAAACGATTACGCGAAACTGCAAAACGTTATAATACAAATGTTGCGGCCGGAACTGTTATAGAACTTGTTGAGGGGAAACGTTACAATACTTGTTTTGTAATAAACCGCCAGGGGGAAATTGCAGGAAAATACAGAAAAATTCACCTATATAACTTTGTCGGAGGGAATGAAGATAAATATCTTGTTCCCGGCAACAGCCCGCTTGTTGTTGATTTAGACTTTGCAAAAGTCGGCGTAAGTGCTTGTTTTGATATAAAATTTCCAATGCTTTACAGAGAATTAATTAAGCAGGGCGCGGAAATTATAGTCTCGCCTTCTGCCTGGTCAACTCTAACTGCTTTTTCTGAAAAAGCAAAAGATGATTTTGTAAAAACATGGCAGTCCATGAATATTTGCCGCGCAGCTGAAACTCTTACTTATTTTGTGACAGCAAACCTTGTCGGTTTAGCCGGAAGCAATGTTTTAAGTGTCGGCAATTCAATGATATGTGATCCTATGGGAACTGTTGTTGCAGGAGCCGATACTTATGAAACCGGAGTTTACGCAGAAATCGACTTGTCAATTGTAAGAGACTTTAAACGCTTATATCCGGTTGCCGAGATGGAATAACAATTCATTTATAAGAAATAAAAAAGCCTGAGAATAATCTCAGGCTTTTTGTTTATCTTTATTTACTCGCCGATATACGGTTTTGTGTATAACGTATTGTCCGGATCGGGCATATATTTTTCAGCCCGGTGGATCTGGCCAAACTCGTCTACTGACAACATTTTAGTCTCTTTAAGTTTAGCAATCGTTTCCGGATCAATCTGGTCACCTTTTTTCGGAGTATACTTGTTTACTGAAGAAAAATCAGCATCTTTAAGTTTCACAAAAGTATCCGTATTAAGCGGTTTTACTGTTTTCATAGGAGGAATGGGAACCTGATTTTGTCCGCCTCTGAGAAGTTGTCTTGCATCGACCATCATTTTATCAAGTTCACGTTGAAGATTATTTGAACCTCGAGTATAAATTTCAAGGAACTTATCTGCACCTATTTCTCTTGCACCTTCAACAACAGCGTCTTCATTTACACGAAGATGAGCTGCATAGGCTTTGCCTGATGCGACATCGGCTGTGGCAATTCCGTTTCTGCGTGTAAGACTTAAAGCTATATCTTTTGCATCTGCCGGTTTTCCGCCGTCAATGAACCCGTTTGAGGAGGCAATACTTCCGTTTGGCCCGATTGATTGACGCATTTTTACAACAGCATTGCTTTGCCCCGGATTGGTTATAGATAAAGCGCCCTGCCCAACTACTTGGTTGCCGTCTTTTATTCTTAAGCCGGCAATTGTATAATTTGATTTTGCCTTAAATCCAATTTCTACACTTGGGTTTGTTGCTTTACGCAATAGTTTTTGCAGAAGTTCTCCTTCCTTGCCTCCTTCTTTTGCCATAAGCTCAAGCTGGGTTTTTGACAGTGTAACTCTGCCTGAAGCCCCTGCTGTTTTTGGTAATACATCCATAATTTTGCCTGCAATTTTCATCAATTTTAATGGTGTCATAATCTATTTTCCCCTTTCTTTTTACTGTTTCTTATTTTTGCTGCTTTTTCATTCTGCATCATTAATAAAATTCTGCCTAACGACCTTTTACCTTGGTTAATGCTTGTTTGAAAATTGATTTTCCCTTACTCTTTTATAAAAACTGTAACAATTTTTAAATTGCTAAAACAAATTCACAAATATACTAATAAATCCGCAAAATAGCTAATTTATAAGCCATTGCAGAATTTACAAAACTTAATACACAAAATTTATCAAAGGAATTTAACAAACTTCTAAGGCAAAATTATATTTATATAAGCAAAAGTTCGAGGCGGGATAAGCGTATTTTTACACCGGGGACACAAAAATTCGTGTTAGGAGAAAGAAATGGGCGTCAAACTTATATGTCTTTTTCGACAATCGGCGGAATTGGAGAAATAATTATCTGTTCAAGCAGGTCGTCATTTATACTCTTCACCTCATGACCGATTTTGGTAATTTCTTCGTTTGTCGTGAAGAAATACCGTTTAACGTATCTTAAAACCATTATCCCTTTATCAGGATGTTTTTCATATTTGTAAATGTTGTATTCAAAAAAATTCTTTCCGTTTGTTTCGCCGTTTTCAAGAAAACTTAGTATGGCTTTATCCTGCTTTTTGTTTTTAATGTACTTTAATAACACAACCCCTTCTCTTGCCTCTATTTTTTTATCCGACTCGTCTGCATACTTTAGGGGATTTGAAATTTCGGGATAATAATAAATTCCTATCATCTTAGTCCAGTTTTCCTTGGTTTCGTTTCCCGGAAAATATTCATTTTCATACACATTGTCAGTTTCAGATACATGACTAGCCTTTAGTTGAAAAATATCATTGTTAAAGTGTATATCCTCTGCTTTTGCTGTTTGTACAAATACCATGTATGCTATTAATAAAATTATGTAAATAAAAAAATTCGTTTTCATCATTTTTCTCCTCTTATTCACTAATATTAAAGTCATAAAATTTGGATTACCATTAGACAAAATGTTAATATAACGGGCTATTTTTTAGTTCTTGCGAAAAATTTTTGACTGTAGTAGTATAAGTTTATTAAAGGAGAGATGTGTATGGAGACTTTAAATAAGAATGAAGGGTTAATTACAAAAATTATCGGACCGGTTGTAGACGTTGAATTTCAGCAGGGAGAACTTCCCGAAATATATACAGCACTGCATATAACAAAAGAAGATGGCAGCTATGTTGTTGCGGAAGTTCAGCAAATGCTTGGATCTAACAAAGTTAGAACCGTTGCAATGTCATCTACCGATGGTCTTAAACGTGGTATGAAAGTTATAAATACCAATGAGCCAATTAAAGTTCCGGTAGGAAAAGCAATTTTGGGAAGAATATTGAATGTTGTCGGTGAACCTGTAGATAAGATGGGGCCTATAGAAACGGATACTTACCTTCCAATCCACCGTGAATCTCCTAAGCTTGTTGACCAAAATACGGATATTGAAATTTTGGAAACCGGTATTAAAGCTATTGACCTGCTTCAACCTTACCAAAAAGGCGGAAAAATTGGTCTGTTCGGAGGTGCCGGTGTTGGTAAAACAGTTTTGATTATGGAGTTAATCCATAACATTGCCCAGGAACATTCCGGAGTATCAGTGTTCGGCGGTGTTGGTGAAAGAACCCGTGAAGGAAATGACCTTTGGAATGAAATGAAAGAATCAAAAGTTATTGATAAAGTTGCATTGATATACGGTCAGATGAATGAACCGCCTGGAGCAAGAATGAGAGTCGGTCTTTCTGCACTAACCGCAGCTGAATACTTCAGAGACTATTCTAAACAAGATGTATTATTGTTTATTGATAATATATTCAGATTTACCCAGGCGGGCTCAGAAGTATCAGCATTGCTTGGCCGTGTGCCTTCTGCAGTAGGTTATCAGCCGACATTGGCAACTGAAATGGGTGAACTTCAAGAAAGAATCACTTCTACTAAAGACGGTTCTATCACGTCGGTTCAGGCGATTTATGTACCGGCAGACGACTTAACAGACCCGGCTCCGGCAACTACATTCTCGCACTTAGACGCGTCAACTGTATTGTCACGTCAGATTGCCTCATTAGGTATTTATCCGGCTGTTGATCCGCTTGAATCTAACTCAAGAGCTTTAGATCCGAATATTATTGGTGAAGAGCACTATAATGTTACAAGAAAAGTTCTTGAAATACTTCAAAAATATAAAGAGCTGCAGGATATTATCGCAATTCTTGGTATGGATGAACTTTCTGAAGAGGATAAGGAAACTGTTAACAGAGCAAGAAAAATTCAAAGATTTTTGTCTCAGCCGTTCTTTGTTGCGGAACAGTTCTCCGGCATCCCGGGAAAATATGTTAAACTTGCTGATACAATCAGAGGCTTTAAAGAAATTATTGAAGGTAAACATGACAATTTACCTGAACAGGCTTTTTATATGGTGGGAACTATTGAAGAAGCTGTTGAAAAAGCCAAAACAATTGAAAGTTAAGTTTATAAAAGGTGTTAACATGTCATTCCCCGGTTAAGAATATTTTTATATCCGGCTTGGAATGACATGAAATAACCTTATTAAAAGGTTTAAAGGAGCAATATGCACTTAAAGATAATTACACATGAAAAAGTTGTATTTGATGAGGATGTGGATGAAATTTATACACGCGGTGTTGACGGTGAGTTTGGTATTTTGCCGAACCACGTTCCTCTGATGTCCGCACTGGACATAGGTGTTACAAAGGTTGTTCAGGGTGACCGGACCAAATATTTTACTACTATGGGCGGTGTTTTCCAATTTAAGGACAATGAGGCTATTATCCTTACAACGACTGCTGAAAATGGAAATGACATTGATGTTACCCGTGCCAAAGAGGCATTAGAAAGAGCTAAGGCACTTCTTGCAGAGCATGATGCAAATATTGATGCGAAACGTGCAGAGGCGGCTATGGCAAGAGCGTTAGCACGTTTAAAGGCAACGCTTAACAAATAATACGGGATATAAGCTATTGCCGCAATTTTATTTGGGAGATATTCTTGGTTTCGCCGCGGATAACAAAATATATAGATGATTCAAAGATTAACGGTAAGTTGTGCCGCTGGAATAAGTCTGTAATTAATGTATATATTACCAAACTTCATTCCGTTTCGTTTCCGGAGGTTTGGTATGATAAGGTTAGAAGTGCGGTTTTTGACTGGAATAAAGTCCTTAAATCTGTGGGGATTAATGTTAGTTTCCAAATTATACCGGGGCCTTTTGACGCGGATATTGTTGTGCATTGGGTAAAGGTCGGAAGAGTTTATGAAGGAATGTGCAAGTATGTAAGTGTTGTAAACGGTATTTTCAAGAAAATTTCTATTGATATTGGCATGCCAAATGAATATTCCGGAAAAGAAACAACAGATTTAAGTATATATTGTGCAATAATGCATGAATTTGGTCATGCGCTTGGACTCGGGCATGGTGTTGATGTTGATGATATTATGTTTGTTCCACATCAGAAAAATATTTCTGTTCCAAGTGAAAATGATTTATATGTTTTAAAACAAATTTATTCTTGAAGTTTATATGGATAATCATCAGGAATGAGCCAACCGTCATTCTGAATTAATGCAGCAAAACTTACTTTTGAACTTGGATTATTATTGGTATTTTTACAATGTTCCAAATGTTCTTCCTGATCTGTTATGCTAAAGGTTAATGCACTACCTGGTTTTAGAATAAAAAAGTTTTCGCACAGAACTACAGGTAATTTAATATTCACATATTTCCCTGAAATTATTGTATCTAAAAGAAATTCAATATATTTAAAAATTACTTGAGCCGGAGTTTTCGTTAGGGTATAATTTTTTTATGCAAAAAGATTTTTGGAATATTTTTAAAACTTTTTTTAAAATAGGAACCCTTTTGCTTGGCGGCGGGTACGTAATTTTGCCGCTTCTGCAATCGGAGATTGTTGAAAAAAAATCGTGGGCAGATTTTGATGAGGTGTGCGAGTATTATGCACTTTCTCAGAGTTTACCCGGGTTGATTGCTGCAAATGTTGCTATTTTTGTGGGTTACAAAATTGCTGGTCAGCGTGGGGCGTGTGCGGCTCTTTCCGGGATTATTGCCCCGTCATTTCTTGCAATTGTACTTATTGCAAGTATCTTGGAAGAACTTGTTAAAAATAATTTTATTCATAGTATATTTGCAGGAGTCGGGGTCGGCGTTATTGTCCTGCTTATTCTTGCCGTTAAGGAGATGTGGGCGAAAAGCGTTATTGATAAATTTACATGGGCAATATTTATATTCTCTCTTGTTATGTCTGTATTAAAAATTTCGCCGGTTCTGACAATACTTGTATCTATTTGCGCCGGAATTCTATACAGAATAAAGCTTCCGAATAAAAAGGAGGCTGAATAGTGATATATTTTAACCTATTGTATGAATTTTTTAAAACCGGTTTGTTTTCATTTGGCGGCGGGTATGCAACTTTACCTTTTTTGTATCACATTTCCGAAACTTATCACTGGTTTAGCGCAAAACAACTTACTGATATGATCGCAGTATCTTCAATTACTCCGGGGCCTTTGGGAGTTAATGTTGCTACATTTGCCGGTTTTGTTACATCCGGGCTGTTGGGGGCGCTTGTCGCTACAACTGCTGTAGTTTTACCGTCTTATATAATAGTAATTCTTGTTTCAAAACTATTGGATAAGTTTAAGGAAAATAAACATGTTCAGGCTGCAATATATGCTCTTAAACCTGCCGGATGCGGTCTGCTTGCCTCTGTTGCCGTAAGCATATTTAAAGAAAATATTTCAAACGCCTGGCTTTTAGTCCTTTTTATTGCTTTACTTGTGTTTAGCTTTAAGCAAAAACGTGATCCCCTTTTATACCTTGGTCTTGCGGCCTTGGCAGGTGTAATTCTCGGATTTTTTAAGGTTATCTGATTTTTATTAAACATCCCCCAAATGCATTAAAAATAAGCATTCATAGATGATTTACTTTTAAAAAGTCATGTGTTACAATACTCTCATAGAGTTTTCTATGGTTTAGTGAGTATAAAAAAGGAGAGAAAACTATGAATGAAAAACGAGTATGGCTCTTCCATGAAGGTAACGCAAGCATGCGAAATCTTCTTGGAGGAAAAGGTGCTAACCTTGCCGAAATGACTAATTTGGGGCTTCCTGTTCCGCCGGGGTTAACTATTACAACTGAAACTTGTATGGACTATATTAACCATGGCAACAAAATGCCGGCCGGCTTAATGGATGAAGTAAAAGAAGCTTTAAGAAAAGTTGAAGAAGAAGCGGGTAAAAAATTCGGAGATCCGCAAAATCCTCTTTTGGTTTCTGTCCGTTCAGGGGCAAGACTTTCAATGCCTGGTATGATGGAAACTATTCTTAACCTCGGTTTGAATGATCAAACTGTTGAAGGTATGATTAAATTAACAAATAATCCTAGATTTTGTTATGACTCATACCGTCGTTTCCTTACTATGTTTGGTTCTGTAGCCTGGGATATCGACAGACAAAAGTTTGAAGATTATCTCGATAAGATTAAAGAGGAAAAAGGCTACAAATCAGATACTGATTTGACAGCAGATGATTGGAAATCTTTAATTGAACCATATAAAGAATTAATTAAAAGGGAAACCGGCAAAGAATTTCCTCAGGATCCGTATGTTCAATTGGAAGAAGCAATTGAGGCAGTATTTAGATCCTGGAATATCCCTCGTGCCGTTGCGTACAGAAATCATTACAAAATTGATCACAATTACGGTACTGCCGTTAACGTTCAAACGATGGTATTTGGAAATATGGGCGATGATTGTGCAACCGGTGTTTCGTTTACAAGAAATCCTTCTACCGGTGAAAACAAATTTTACGGGGAATATTTGACAAATGCTCAAGGTGAAGACGTTGTTGCAGGTATCAGAACTCCTAAACCTATTGCTGAACTTGAACATGAAATGCCTGATTTATACCGCCAATATGTTGATATTGCTAAAAAACTTGAGCGTGGATACAAAGATGTTCAGGATATGGAATTTACAATTGAAAAAGGTAAATTGTATATCCTGCAAACACGTAACGGTAAAAGAACAGCCGCTGCTTCTGTAAGAATTGCGGTTGAAATGGCAGAAGAAGGCATTATAGATAAAGAACGGGCTATTGAGCTTGTTGATGCAAACCAAATTTACCAGGTATTGCTGCCTTGTTTTGACCCTGCGGCAAAGAAAGAAGCAAAACAAATTGCTAAAGGGCTTGCGGCATCTCCGGGAGCTGCTGTTGGTAAAATTGTTTTCGATACGGAAGAAGCCGCTTCCCGTGGTAAGGCTGGCGAAAAGGTAATTCTTGTTCGTATTGAAACTTGCCCGGATGACATACATGGTATGATAGAATCTCAGGGCGTATTAACACTTAGAGGCGGTATGACTTCCCATGCAGCTGTTGTTGCAAAGGGTATGGGAAAACCGTGTGTTGCAGGTTGTGAAGCATTGCAAATCGACTTGAAAAATGAAACATTAACTGCTGCTGATGGTACTGTTTATCATAAAGATGACATTATCTCACTTGACGGCGGCACAGGTGAAGTTATGGAAGGCGCAGTTCACTTGATTCCGCCTACTATGGATGATAACTTCAAAAAACTATTCACCTGGGTTAATGAAGTTAAAATTCTTGGAGTTCGTGCTAATGCAGATACTCCGGCAGATGTTGCAAAAGCTCTTGAACTTGGCGCAGAAGGTGTTGGTCTTTGTAGAACTGAACACATGTTTATGGCTCCGGAAAGATTGCCTTGGGTTCAAAAGATGATTATTGCAGGTACTCCTGAAGCCAGAAAAGAAGCTCTTGAACACTTGCTGCCTATGCAATATAGCGATTTCTATGCAATGTTTAAAGCTATGGGTGACAAACCTATGACAATAAGATTGCTGGATCCGCCTCTTCATGAATTCCTTCCTAACAAGGATGAATTGATTGCCTCTGTTGCTACTAAAAAAGCTCTGGGGCAGGATTATAAGGCCGATGAGGATATGCTACATCTTGTAGAAGCAATGTCCGAATCAAATCCTATGATGGGCTTACGCGGATGCCGTTTAGGCTTGACATATCCTGAAATTAACGAAATGCAGGTTAAAGCGATTTTCTATGCAGCTTGCGATTTGGCAAAAGAAGGATTGAATGTTAAACCTGAAGTTATGATTCCGTTAGTTGGTCATGTTAATGAGCTTAAAGAAGCAAGATCTGTTCTTGAAAGAGTGGCTAAAGATGTAATGAAAGAAAAAGGTGTTGAAGTCGACTATATGTTTGGTACAATGATTGAAATACCTCGTGCAGCTTTAACAGCTGATCAAATTGCAGAGTATGCCGAATTCTTCTCATTTGGAACAAATGACCTTACCCAGATGACATTTGGTTTCTCAAGAGATGATGCTGAAGGTAAATTCTTACAAAAATATGTTGATAACAAGATTTTACCTGCTAATCCATTCCAAACTCTTGATCAGGAAGGTGTTGGTCAGTTAATGAAAATTGCTTTAGATAAAGCATTAAAAGTTCGTCCTCACCTTAAACGCGGTATATGCGGTGAACACGGCGGAGACCCTGCTTCTGTTAAATTCTGTCATAGAATTGGATTGAACTATGTATCTTGTTCTCCGTTCAGAGTTCCTCAGGCAAGACTTGCCGCTGCTCAGGCTGTTATTGAATTTAAATACAGTAAAGAGGAAGAAGGCCCTCTGGGTTGTAAGTAATTTTTACTTATATGAAAATTTAAAGGGTCGTATCAATATGATACGGCCCTTTATAATTATTTCTTCCTATTTCCATTCTCCACCTCAAAAAAAAAAGACCTCTTTATCAAGAGGTCAAGGTTGGTTATTTTGGTTATGTTATAGTATTGTTATGGTTATTATGTAATATATATTAATTTCAAGATTTTCATCTTTATTAATAGCGCTCAAGATATGAATTTGCGGTTAAGTGATTTAATATTTACAAAAATTTACATATCAGTTACATCTATTACAATAACCCCAAAAAGTTAGACATAATTTTTTAATAATAATAAAGTTGATGTAGGTTGTGGTTTGTTCCTGATGGACATCCCTATAACGCTCCGCTGTGTGGAGCGCATAGTGAAAAGGTCAATAAAT
>CALUYU010000016.1 GCA_944325075.1 Candidatus Gastranaerophilales bacterium | reverse complement strand
GAAAAACACGGAGACGCTCAATATTGGAATTTAACACCTACTGAGACTGGCGAAATTGATGAAAATGGGGAACAAATTCTTGACTATTCCGGGATGACCAAAGTTTTAGGGTATTTTGCGGAAAACCTTAATACACAAAAACCTAAAGGGAATTTAACTTATAAATCTCTTACACTTAATGGAAGTGTTCTCGAGCAAAAATCAGTAAGACCTCCTGATCAATACCTATATTTAAATGATAACAGCATTTTAATAATGGGTTGGGTAAACGATGATGAAACTACAAATAATACTGATTTTATGATTATGTTTCCGGATTGCTTAAAAAGAGGTTGTACTGTTGGTGTTGATATCTTTTATTTTAAATTGTTTTATGACAAAGGTTTTGTTCCGGCAGGAGCGTTATCTATGCCTGCCAAAATTTCCGTTACTTTTGATCAGGCGTGTAATAGAAAGTTAAATAATAAATACAACGGACGAGCTTGTACAGCCTGGGTTATTTATAATGAGAATATGGACTACCTGCACTGTGACGACCTGAGCTGGGACGGTAAACATAAGTGTAAATAGATGATTGTAGCATCTTATATTGAAGGAACTGCAAAATAGAATGTAGAACCTTTATCTATTTCACTTTCACACCAAATGGCACCGTTATGGGCTTCTATAAGTTGTTTGGCAATAGGAAGCCCTAAGCCGGAGCCTCCGACTTTACGGGAAAGCGAATTTTCAATTTGCGCAAATTTATCAAATACATGCAAGAGATTTTCAGAGGCAATTCCGATTCCTTCATCCCTAACGCTTACAAGAACGTAATTGCCTTTGAGTTTCTCCATAACAGATGAAAAATTTTCAGGATACTTTAAATCAGACGTATTCACCAGTTCAGACTTTATAGTAATAGTTTTACCCTCCGGCGTAAACTTAACGGCATTAGATACAAGATTTGTTAAAACCTGCTCAAGCCGCTGGGAATCAGCATAAATCTCAGGTAAATTTTTCCCTTCATCAGTTACCAGCATCAGCCCCTTATCTTTAACCAAAACAGATAAGGCCGATTTGACATCTTCTATAACAGTATTAACATTCATATTTTTGAAATGATAATCCATTTTCCCTGCCTCGATTTTTGATAAATCAAGCAGGTCATTTATAATTCCGGACAACCGCTGGGAATTTCTTTTTGCCATTGTTAAAAATTTATCATAAGCCGGGGTTATCTCTCCGCATTTCCCGCTTAACATAATATCCAAGGAATTTTTTATAGAAGTCAACGGAGTTCTGAGTTCGTGAGAGACAATAGAAATAAATTCAGACTTTAGTCTTTCAAGTCTTGCAAGCTTTAAATTTGTTTCCTTTAGCTCCTGATATAAAGTTGCACTCTTCAACGGCAGAGAAACCTGCTGCGCAATAGTTTGAAAACAAGTAGCATTTTCAGTTGTAAACGGAGTTTCCTTAAAAATTTCAACGCACCCGAAAAAATTATCCCCCAATGCAATCGGTGAAAACATATTGTCAAATTGAAACAAAGTAAAGTTAAATCTGTTTGCAGGATATTTAACAATTTTTCTTACCTTAAGCGTCTCTGCTGAAATTTCGTATGGAAGAGAACGACCATCAAATAAAGATTTATAATGCAAAATAATTCGCAATTTAAGAGAATCTATAAGTTCTTCAGAAAGTTCATACAGCGAATTTATAATCAAAATCGGCGCATCACCGTGGCAAAACGAAAGAGTACTTGTCAAAGAATAGCTTAATGCCTTGTCCATTCCTTCCAGCATATAATCAATTAACTTTTCTTTATCCAAAGACCCGGCAAATTGAGAACTTGTAGAATAAAGAGCATTCAAACGATAATTGCTGTCCGCAAGATCCCGGTTGGTATTTGATAATTTTTCCAATGCGGAATGCATTCGCAAATTCATAAGAATAACACCGGATACAAGATCCTCATTCATCTCATCGTCAATAAATGCATTTGAATTTTTTATTAACTCTTTATCTGAAAAATTTTTGTTTATTAGTAAAATTAAAGCAGAATTTTCCAATGCCGGTTTTATTTTTTTCAAAACAGATTTGAAGTCAATTTCGGCCGAAAGCATATCAAAAATTACAATTTCACAAGGAGCTGCGCTGGCGTAATCATATATCATTGCAGCATCCGAAAAAGTAACAAAATCATAATGAAGCTTTTTGAATAGCTGAGCAAATTTATCTATTTTTTCATTTCTTTGAGATACAAATAAAACCCTAACCATAACTTAATCGTAACAAATATTTTATCTATTGCAAATTATTAACAAACTATTCTTTTTCAGATTCCATTTTCTCAATATACTCAATAATATCAAGAGCCAATTCGTGTCTGAGTTCAAACGGAGCATGTTTAATATATTCCATAGCGTGTGAAACTTTTATATTCTTATCATACCAACGGCGCAAAATATAATTATATTGATCCTCCAAAGTCATTTTAAAATCAAAATCTTTTAATTTATCAAGTACATATTCAGCACAAATTGTTTGAAGATCTTCATCAGCCTTTTCCCAGATAGCAATTGCCCTGCTTAAAACAGGATCAACATCATACCAGCGCTGTTGTCTCTTTTTCATAATTACATTACTCCTATAAACTTGCTGCCTGCATATATTTAATTCTACTAAAAACAAGGATTTAGTCAAAGTTATTTACATTAAAAACTTTAAGATAATAAGTTTCGTAAAAAAGTGGAAAAGAATTTTTTGCAGTATATAATTAATAGTATGAAGAAAAAAATAACAGCTTTATTCATATTATTAATGTTTTTAGCAAACAACACACTGGCATTTGCAGATGTGCTTGAGGGCCATGCAGAAAAAAGCGATCAAATAAGAAAAGAACTCGAAAGTGAACTATTCACCGGGAAAGTAGAACACCTTGAACGCTCGGATATAATACATATGACCGTATCACAGGTTCTTGATTCAAACATTAATATAGAAGGCGATGAGTTTTTTGCAGAAGTAGTAAATGACGTTGAGGGGGAAACCGGAGTAATTATTCCCAAAGGAACTTTTGCCCACGGCCGGATATCAGAAACAACAGAATCAAAAAGGCTTGGACGTCCGGCAACGATTTCACTTGATTTTGACTACCTGATAACTCCTGATGGAAGAGAAATTCCTATAGAAGGCAAAATGTCAACAAAACTTCACCCGGTCGCATCTACAGCAAAAATAGTTGCCCAGGATGTAGGATATACACTTGCAGGCGGAGCAGTAGGAGGTTTCCTTGCACTTAATTGGCTTGGACTTGAAGCTGCTATTGCCTCCCAAGGTTATACACTTGCAGGCGGAGCCGCAATCGGCGGGGCACTAGGCCTTGGAGCAGCCCTGATGCGGAAAGGCAACGATGTATTAATTGCGCCGGGAGATGAAATTAAAGTTAAAATTAACACAAAAGTCCCTCTTCCGGTATACAAAGACAGCGCATTGATGCAGCACGAGATGTTTTATCCGGGATTGGATATTAAAATTTCAAACATAAAACATGAAGAAGATCCTTTTGGAGAAGCAAATACAATTACTCTAACGGTTCTAATTTCAAATATGTCCGATAAGACTTTTTCCGGTCTTGACTCTGCCCTGGTTAATGATTATAATGCAGTTTTCAGACCATCCATTTTTGGTGATACAAAATTAATGTTTAAACAAATCAAACCTGGCGATAAAGTTATAGGAGATATTTCTTTTGCAGTAGACAATATTAACAGAAAATTCTGGCTGACATTCTATGACCGCAGAAGTAAAAAACCTTTAACCAAAATATCCGTGGATAATGCATACAGAAAAGTTTCGGACAAAACCAAAAAGAAAAATGACAAGGTCAGGACAAGAAAAGTAAATTTCAAAAAAGAAACAAATTTATTTGATGAAATGTAATAAATCTTTGTAAATAGATACTTTACAATAGGTTGCAGATAAAAAATATTTATGTTACAATGTTAGTAGTATTTTATTAATGGTTAGTTAAAAGAAAGTAGGAAAAAATGGCTTGCGGTAAGTTAGAAATAGACATTCTGAATTCAATTTGGGATTTGACTTCAAACAATGACGGGAAAGACATCTCAATACAAGATGTAGTTGAAAACTTATCTTCAAATGGAATTAAACGTGCCTATACCACTATAAAAACCGTGATGGACCGTTTAACAACGAAAAGTATTCTTGTACGTTATAAGGTTGGTAAAAAATTCTTCTATAGTGCAACAATGGATAGAGAAGAAATGGCCCGCGACAGCATTAAAGAAATAGGTGAACAATTCTTTAAAAATGATTATATTGATATGATTAGATTTATTGAAGACCAGTTCAATTTAGTAAAATAAAATGGGTTATATAGAAGAATCAAGAGTTTTTGTATCAGAATTAATCAGAAAGGTTTTGGTCGGGGAATTATCTGTTGCAAAAGCATTACCGCTTTTCCCTTCTGATACTCATGACAAAAGTATTGAAGCAGCTTTTCACGCGTTAGTTCACTACGAGGCGGACGAAGATCTTAGGAAACACGATATTCTATATAGAGAAGAGCAAGATGATTATTTAACCCTTGTATTTCAAACGCTGGAGCAGGGTAACAGCCTGCCGGATAATATTATTAGAAATTATGAAAAGTATTATAAACGTGCAGATATTCCGATGCCAAATGATTTCAAATCAAACATCATCAGATTCTGGCGGTTTATTACATTCAAAGAATAGGATGAATTTTTAATTCTTCTATATATTTCATAGCTAGTTCTTTAGGCATATACATCGGTAAAATTCCCCATTGACTAATATCAATCCGCACTCCGGTACTTTTAGAATTTTCTATTAATTTCTCAAGTATCTTATTTACGTCAGTTTCCTTATAAACACATTTAAAGTAATCGTATGCATCCGAAAATTTTTTTAGTGGGAAAAATCTTTTTCCTCTTAAATAATGGGCAACATGGGAATTATAATCTGCAACAGATATAATATTAGGTTCAATATTTTTATCAAGACAATGCTTTACTGCAAGCTTATCCGCAAGTTTCCCAACTCCTCCCACAGACTTATCATCAAAATTTTCAAGGTAATCAACAATTACACGCGGCCCGGTTATCCCCTGAGCCTTATAATCTTTAAATAATTCTTCTTCCATAAAATTATTCTTATATTTATCCGGCAACTTTCCAAAATAATCCACCAGATTTACATATCCGTATTCTTTATCAAGTTTCGGCGACATAAAATGATATGCTGTTTCAAATTTCCCGCTATGAGATATCAAAATTACGGTTTTAAGCTTACACCCCCGTTTTTTATCCCATAAGAAATCAAATCTTTCCGAATTGTAATCTAAATTAAGTTCAACGTCAGCCTTACTTGCTTTCGAATTATTTTTTAGCTTTATTTTTTGGGGTTGTGTTAAATTTATAGATACAACACTATGATTATATGAATTTGTATGGGGGTTGTACATGTACATATCAAAGTTTTTATAAACACACTCTTTCTCAAAAGTATCCGGCTTTATACGCGTTCTGCCGTTAAAACTTATCGCCGAATATCTGTTAGAAAAAGAACATTCATAAATATTAGATTTTATTGCATTAATTTTTATCATTGCAGTTATAATAAACCACTAAAAATTTTTTTTTGCCCCTGATAATTTAATAATATATAATTTATGTCTATGTTATAATTAGTTTATGAGATTAAGAGAAATTTACAGCAAGCTGGAAAACTGTCCTAAAGTTTCTTTTGAAGTATTTCCACCTAAAGAAACTACCGATTATTCAACATTGATTACGGAATTGGAAAATTTAAAAAAATTCAATCCTTCATTCATATCATTAACCTATGGAGCCGGCGGAAAAAATAATAATTCACCAGAATTGATTAAATTAATTTCACAAAACGGATTTTCAGTAATGCCGCATTTTACCTGCATATGCAGTACAAAGGAATTTGTATTTGATCATATCAGAAGTTTGGAAAACTCCGGGATTGAAAATATTCTGGCACTGCGCGGCGACGTACCGGATGATAAATCTTTATGCTGCAATGATTTTAAGTTTGCAAATGAACTGGTAAACTTTATAAAATCAAACAGTAATCTTTCTGTAGGCGTTGCAGGCTATCCTGAAGGCCATATAGAAGCAAAAGATTTGAAAACAGACATACTTAATCTTAAAAAGAAAATTGATGCCGGGGCTGAATGCATTTTTACACAGCTCTTTTTTGATAACAACAGATTTTTCTCATACCTTGAGCAAGTAAGACACAGCGGGATTGATGTACCGGTGGTCGCAGGAATTATGCCAATTCTTAGCAAAAATCAAATAAACAGAATGACAAAACTTGCAAATATAACAATTCCGAAAGAATTAAATGAAAAAATAGAAAAATACCAACACAACCCAAAAGATCTGCAAAAATTTGGCATAGAATTCGGGATAAAACAATGTTCTGAACTCGTTCAATCACAAGTAAGCGGACTGCACTTTTTTACATTGAACAAATCCGAATCCAGTTATAAAATTTTAGAAAACATTTTATAAAGGAGTTAAAATGAAAGAGTTAAATAAATATATTGAACATACACTTCTAAAACAAGATGCAACAACAGAAGATTTAAACAAACTTTATGAAGAAGCAAAAAAATATAATTTTCGCGGAGTATGCATAAATCCGGCATACATTAAATCAGCGAAAGCCGCTCTTAAAGATACTGATATAAAAGTTGTAACAGTCATAGGATTTCCTCTTGGGGCAAACAAAACAGAAGTAAAAGCCTTTGAAGCCTCAACAGCAAAAGCTGATGGCGCCGATGAAATTGATATGGTAATAAATGTCACTGCGATAAAAGATAAAAATTATGATTATGTAAAAGAAGACATAAAAGCAGTAAAAATTGCATGCGGAGATATACCGCTTAAAGTAATATTGGAAACAGATTTACTAACAAAAGATGAAATAAAAACAGCCTGCGAATTAGCAGCAGAGGCCGGGGCCGATTTTGTCAAAACCTCAACCGGGTTCGTAAAAAACGGAGCCGGAGCAAAAGCTGAGGATGTAAAACTTATGTATGAAACAGTTACCCCATTTGGACTGAAAGTAAAAGCCTCCGGCGGAATCCGCGATAAAGAAACAGCTCTAAAAATGATTGAAGCCGGAGCCTATAGTTTAGGCACCAGCTCCGGTGTAAAAATAGTTTCATAAATGCCTATATAAATATTGTAGCATTATATTCTCAGGAATTTACACAAAAATTTCAGTTAATAAATATTGCCGATACTATTTAAAATTTATACAAAATCATTTATCAGCCGATACCCGAAATGATTAAAGCCGGACGCGCATGATGTTACCGGGAAATTTTACCATTGAATTTTCACATATGTTATTTATAGAAAACCTTTCCCGGACAACCTATTTAATTTTACAATAGGTTGTGTTATTCAAAATACTTTCAATATACTGACTCTCAGATGATGAAGTACTAAAGTTCCCGTCTTTAAGATTTTGCAGAGACTTTAGTGCATTGCTTGAAAAATTTTGAGCAACATTCATTGGGACATAACAGTCATATGAAGCATAAGAAAAGTGACATTTCCCGTTAGTTTTTCCAAAAACAGTGATAACATCACCTTGAACAGGAGAACAGGTTTTCATCATTTCATATATTGGCATTAAGGTTTCAGCCTGATCAACAGCCCCCTGCATAAAAGCCTTTGAAAAAGCTTCTCCAATCTCTCTGTCCGAAACCGGTTTTCCATCCTGATCATACCATTGCCCAAAATTCATGTCTGAAGCAAAGATAACACCAACTGAATAGAATAAACTTACCAGTAAGACCAAAATCTTTTTCATACACGCCTCACTTTCAATTTATTTATTAAATTCTTCAAAAAACTTTCTTAAAACTTCCTGCCCTTTAAGCATAGATTTGTAACATACATTTTCATCCTTGGAATGCATGTTATGAACGTCAGCTAACCCGACCAGGAACGGAATAAATTTTTCACCTTTGGAATTTGTACTGTTAGCGTAAATATGGGTTTCAGCCCCCGCATGGAAAGAACCTATTTCCGGCTCAATTCCAACAGCCTTTGCGGCCATTTCAAAGATTTGAGGAACAAAATTATCCCAGCTTTTTTCAAACGGAGGGAGATGTTCTTCAAACGTCAATTCAGCCTTTGCAATTCCGGCGTAATCTTCATTAAATCCGTCAACATGGAATTGCATCATTTTTTTGAGTTCTTCTTCCTTTTCTCTGCTTGAACTTCTAATTGAATAAGTAGCTTTACCATATGTGTTAATTATATTTGTAACATTAACATCACCTGACTGAATTCCGCCAAGATTACAAGAAGTAACAACATGATGATCAGTCTCATCAGAATAAAATACCCCCTGAGGAAGAATTGAGATAAGATCAGCAAGAAGTTTTGCGGCATTTTCTCTTTCAGGATCTGCAATATCAATTCCGGAATGTCCACCCTTAAAGGAATGAATTTCAATGGTTGCAAGAGTATAGCTTGCCCCAGACGTCATAAACTGCCCCAGGCTATCGCTGTCTAAAACAAGCACATACTTGGATTTTAATTTAGACTTATACAGATTTTTAATACCTGACATACCAGATTCTTCATCTCTTGTAAAAACAATCTCAAGCCCGCCATGTTTTAAATCAGACTTTGCTAAATACATTGCAAAATAAAGCGCATTTGCAACCCCAGCTTTATCATCAGCACCAAGAGTCCTTCCCTCTGCGTGTATAAGTCCTTTATCATCCAGGTAAGTTTTCACCGGAGAGTCATCACCTATAACATCCATATGAGAAGATAACAGCAAACATCCCTTACCTTCCGCGGTCGGTGGAATATTTATATAAACGTTACCGTAATTATCCAGTTCACATTCGATATTGTTTTTATCGCAAAAAGATTTTATATAATGTGCAACTTTTTCCTCACCCAAAGAAGGAGAAGGAATTTCTGCCAAATTACAAAACAAATCTATAAGCCCGTTTTCTTTTCTTACTTCCATTAAATCCATAATTTTCTCCAACAAATTCTCACTCTTTTACAAATATTTTAGCATAAATTTTAGAATAAACAATAATTGATATATTTAAAATAATCAACTGTTCAATTTTTGTATCAAAATTTAAAAATTAGCTATACAAAAACCCATAATTATGGTATGCTATAATCAGATGTAGTAGTAAATATTTTTGGAAATATATGCAATGATATTTGTTTGAGTAAGAGAAATTTAAACAGAAGCTCGATAGGTTAAATGTATCGGGCATTGCGTGTATTATAAAAAAATAGAAAAGGATAAGGTAAATACTCGATGGGAATTTCACTAATTCTTGCGATTATTGCGGTAATAGCCTTAGTCGCCGTGCTGTACGTTCAGCACAACAAGATGAAAACTATTCTCCAGAGCACAGAAAAAGACCGTATTGCTTTAGAAGAGAAAGAAAAAATCTTATTTAAAGAAGCTAAAATTAAAGCTATCGAAGAACTTCAGGAAGACAGAGAAAAATTAAACGAAGAAGAAAGAGAGAGAAGACAGGAGTTATCAAGACAAGAAGCAAAACTTGCAAAACGGGAAGATATGCTGGAAGATAAGATCCAGGAATATACAGAAAAAGATCTTCAGGTTCAAAGAAAAATAGACGAACTTTTAGAAAAAGAAGATTATTTGGCAGAAATCGTCCAAAAACAAACAACAGAACTTGAAAGAATTGCCGGAATGAGCGCTGAAGAAGCCAAAACAATGTTGCTTGAACAGCTTAAACATGATCTGGCACAGGAACAAATGACCCTAATTAGAGAAAATGAGGCTAAAATAAAAGAAACAGCCTTGGAAAAAGCAAAAGAAATTTTATCAACAACAATGCAACGCTGTATGATAGAACAAGTTGTTGAAACAACAGTTTCAGTAGTAGCACTTCCGAATGATGAAATGAAAGGAAGAATCATAGGCCGTGAAGGTAGAAATATTCGGGCACTTGAAACTTTAACCGGAGTTGATTTAATTATAGATGATACCCCGGAAGCCGTAGTATTATCAAGTTTTGATCCGGTACGGCGTGAAATTGCAAAATTAGCGTTGGAAAAACTGATTGTGGACGGAAGAATTCACCCGGTCAGGATTGAAGAAATGGTTGAAAAAGCAACAGAAGAAATAGAAAAGAAAATTTGGACCGAAGGCGAAAATGCCGCACTTGATATGGGAGTTATGGGGCTAAATAAAGAGTTAATCAAAACTTTAGGACGCCTATACTATAGAACAAGTTACGGACAAAATGTTCTTAAACATTCTCTTGAAGTAGGTCATATAGCCGGTATGCTTGCGGCAGAACTTGGAGCTAACGTTGCAGTTGCAAAACGTGCAGGACTTCTTCATGACATAGGGAAGGCAGTTGACCAAACCCAGGAAGGAACTCATATTCAACTAGGTGTTGAACTTGCAAACAGATACGGAGAAAGACCGGAGGTTATTCACGCAATTGAAGCTCACCATGACGACGTTGTTGCTAACACAATAGAGGCCGTGCTCGTAAAAGTTGCCGATGCAATATCGGCAGGACGCCCGGGCGCCAGAAGAGATACTTTGGAAATCTATATTAAGAGATTGCAAAAGATTGAAGAAATTGTAAACAGCTATGAAGGTATAAAACAATCTTTTGCGGTTCAGGCCGGACGTGAAGTCAGAATTATAGTTCAGGCTGAAATGTTTGATGACCTGGCCTCTCAAAGACTGGCAAGAGATGTTGCAAAACGTATTGAAGATGAATTGGATTATCCTGGCCAAATAAGAGTAACAGTTGTTAGAGAGTTTAGAACAACAGAAATTGCAAAATAGAAAGAAACGTGAGGATCCTCACGTTTCTTTCTCAAACATAAACAGGAAAACATATGACAGGTGATGATAAAACAATAAAAATATTATTTTTTGGTGATATGGTCGGTAAACCGGGAAGGTACGCCGTTCGGGATTTTTTGCAGAATCCTGAAACATTTTTTGATTGTCCTAATGACAGATTTAAAAACCATTTTATCATTGCAAATGTAGAAAATGCATCTCATGGTTTTGGTCTTACAGAAAAGAATTATAATGAATTATGTGATTACGGAATACATTGCATGACTTCAGGCAATCACATATGGGATAAGAAAGATATTATCAATTACATAGATAAGGCCGATAAACTAATCCGCCCTATAAATTACCCTCAAATAGTCGCGGGAAAAGGTTCGGGTATTTTTGAATTTAATGGAGTTAAAATTGCTGTAATTAATGTTCTTGGCCGTGTTTTTATGAACCTTGTTGACTCTCAATGGGAAATCGTAAAATCAGAAATTGAACGATTAAAAGAAATAACTCCGATAATAATAATAGATTTTCATGCAGAAGCAACAGCGGAAAAAATCTGTTTCGCAAAATATTGTGCAGAACTTGGGTGCTCAGCATTTTTTGGCACACACACCCATGTACAGACTGCTGATGAAAGTATTATAAATAACACAACGGGATACATCACAGATGCCGGTTTTTGCGGCGGATGCGACAGCGTAATAGGAATGGATTATAAAACATCTCTCAGCAGATTTTTAACAGGTATCCCAGAACGTTACGAAATAGCAGACAGTAAAATTTCCCAGATAAATGCTGTGGAAGTGGAGATAAATATATTGACAGGCTATGCTGTTGCTATAAAAAGGTTTTATTGTAGTAGAAAAGAAATAGAAGAGGAAAACAGTCAATGAAATCAGATTTCCACATCCATACATACTATTCAGATGGTGTTTTCTCACCTGAGAAAATAGTTGACACAGCCATTGATGTCGGGCTTGAGGTTATTGCATTAACTGATCATGATAATGTTTTATCCTATAATGTTGCACAAAATTATATTAAATCAACCGGGAAAAAATTAAAAATTCTGCAAGGGGTTGAAATTAATACTTTGTACAAAAATTATGAAATTCATATTTTAGGATATTTAATGGACACAGAAAACAGCGATTTTCAAAATCTGCTAAAGATCCAACAGAATGCAAGAATAGAGCAGGTAAACCAAATAATAGATTTACTTGCAAAAAAAGAAGGCATAAAAATAAAATTTGAAGATATAAAAAAACAGGTTGCAGAAGGCGGAAGTATAGGCCGTCCGCATATTGCAAAGGCAATAACAAATGCTGGCGGAACATCAAGTGTCATAGAAGCATATGCCAGATATATTCATGATGATTCTCCGGTGTATGTTCCAAGAAAAACCGTAACTCCGCAGGATGCAGTTGAGATTATATACGAAGCAGGAGGAGTTCCGGTAATTGCCCATCCGCATGACATTGATATTGCAGAAACATTAATTAAGGAACTAATGACACATGGACTTAGAGGAATTGAAGCTTATCATAGAAAACATTCTCCGGCGTGTGTAGAGTATTTTTCATCAATGGCAGAAAATCTTGGGCTAATTGTAACCGGAGGCTCTGATTTCCACGCTCCGAATATTATGAACGGCCAAATAATATTAGGAAAAAACTTTGTTCCTGAATGGATTTATGATAAATTAATACAAGAAAAAAAATGCATTGATATGGCATAAAAAAGAAGGTTGCTATGAAAATAAGTGATTGGCGAGTAGAATATACAATTACATTATTAATAATATTTGCAGGGGTGTTATTCTTTATTCCAACATCGCTCAGGTCAACTGTTCAGGCAAATATTATTGCAAAATGGAAAGATTGTTACAAAAAGCTGACTTATATGCAGGATGTTATTTTAAAACAAGAAAAAGAAAAGATTCTGACAAGTTTTAAAAGGGCCAAAACACCAGACCAGCGGGAAGATCTTATTATAGAGCTGATAAAACCTTATTTTCGTCTTGCAAACTACAAAGTGCCTAAAAGATATAAAGTTAAATTTATGGATAAAACACCGGTTCCAACAACTTCAGTATATTATATTGAAGATTACTACTTTTCCGACAACAAAATGATTGTAGGCATAAAAGATATTCCTAACTCTGATATTAAAAATAATGGTTCTGAAGATACTATGTTCATGATGACTTTTGATATAAACGGATTTCTGCCTCCAAATACATGGGGAAAAGATGTATTCGGAGCAAAGATTTATTCAAATAAGGTAGAGCCGCTTGGACAAGATTTATCGCTACAAGAGTTAAAAAATGATTGCTCGGAAAATGGGAAAGGAATAGGCTGCTCATATTACTATCAAATCGGGGGAAATTTTAGTGACTAAAAAAAGAGTATGTGTTTTTGCCTCTTCCTGTGATTATTTAGAAGACAGCTACTATAAAGCAGCCTCTGAATTAGGAATGCTGTTAGCTCATAACGGGTATGAGATGGTATACGGCGGGAGCAAGCTTGGGCTTATGTGGGCTTGTGCCGGAGCACTCAAGCAGGGAGGCGGAAAGTTATATGGGGTAATGCCTGAAAAACTTAACGATTGCGGAGTTTCAGCCAACATCTGCGATGAATTTTTTCTCACCAAAGGAATGCGAGAAAGAAAAGCAAAAATGGATGCGCTTTCAGATGCTGTTATAGCTCTGCCCGGCGGATTCGGAACACTGGAAGAAATTGCGGAAATTATCGTTCAAAAGCAGCTCTGCTATAACAATAAAGCGATTGTCTTTCTAAATACAAACGGATTTTATGACAAACTTATTGACTTTATGAATGAAATAATTCGGCAAAAATTTGCAAACAAAGATGCCAGCAAAATTTATCACATCTCAAACACCCCTCAGGATGTAATTAAGTATTTGAATAGTTATAATCCTGAAATAAGAGTATTTGAAAAAGAAAGCTACTACAAAAGATAATTATTAACAATATGCAGAATATTCTACAACACAATCATCTTTGAAACTAATCAGCATTTACATGTTTGTAACTTACTTACCTTGCACAAGAATTGAACTTTTTAGTTTTTAGATCATCAGAGAATAAATAAATAAATAAATACAAACATATAAAACGTTTATTTATCATATCATTAAGTTAATAACTTTTTCTCATCAGATCAGAAAGCTTAATTTCACTTGGTCTGCTAACAACATTCTGGTCTTTAATTTTTTTAGGTTCAGGCTTTTTAAACTGTGACAACCCCACTTTTACACCGTCATCACCGTTTAATGTGAATATATCTTTTAAAAATGCGACAATACTGTTCATAATGTATCTCCTCACAAATTTTATTTCTATTATCATAATACATTAAACCGGAGGAATATGCAAATTTCATTGTACTTTATGTTATATTATTAATGTACTGGAAAAAGGGTTTGAATTTGAATAACACTTATTATGAAACTTTATATGAAAATTTTAATGAAGCTTTAAATTTAATAGAAAAGCCTCTGTCTCATAATGAATTAATTGAACTATTGGAAACTGGCAATATCCCTCAAAAACAATTGGCTGCGCTCAGACTTGACACAATCAAATCAACTGAAGAGGGAGACCTTCTTCTAAATAACCTTACAGGCCAGGATGGAAAAATCAGAGAAGCCGTGTCGTTGAAAATTGAAGAACTAATGAATAATCAGGCACTGCTTGAATATTTTTTCCATGACAATATCAAACAACGTGCAGAACTATTTCTGGCAGCAATAACCGATATTAACGGAAATATATGCAGAAACATCATCAGCGCAATTAAAAATCTTAAAAATAATACAGAGTTTTGTAAAATATTTTCCCGGATGCTAACAGATAAAATTCTTAAATTAATTGAAAATATAGACAATTTTGATTATAAAGATAAAAAATACAAGACCAATAAAGTTATATTTCAACTTTACTGGTGTCTTGAAGCGTTAAATATTTTCTATGAAAACGTCGATTTTCATATACTAAAATCAATCCTCTTAAAAACAAAAGATATTGATGAATACACTATAAGAGAAAAAACAGCAAAAATACTTTCAACAAATTTTGAGGACAAAGATTTGCAAAAAGCAAAAGTCCAGCTAAAAAACGATACAAACTATTACGTTAGAAGATTCTAGTTATATCTGCAATTCAGGAGTTTTACATAAAGTTTTGTTAAGAAATTTATAAAAAATATATAATATGTAAGCAATTTTTAAACAAACTAAAACTTTATATAAATGTAAGGGATACACAATAGGGAAAAATGAAAGAGGTAAATTATGGCAAGAGTTTTAATATCAATGCCTGAAAGATTTTTAGACGAAATTGACAACGTAGCCAGTTCAGAAAACCGTTCACGCTCTGAACTCATTAGAGAAGCTCTCAGAACTTACATGTACAGAAATAAAGTAAGAAATTCTCAAAAAGCATTAAAAAATGCTGAAATTTTAGAATCACTACTTGGCTAAATCAAGGATTTCGTTTATAATATTAACAGAAAGGATCAGGGGAAAATGTTAAATAACAATCTGGAAAATGAAAACGGTTACGTTATGTCATCAATTGATGAGTATTTCGAAATTCTTGACAAGGAAGCTCAAAAACGCTCCAAAATGGTTGCAAAATCTTTAACAAAATATTTAAAAAATATTCAGACAAATAATAAATTTGATGAGCTTAAAACAAATGTTATGCATTAATTTTATTATTATAAAAAGTTTTAATTAGGGGAAAAATATTAGAAGATGTAACGGAGTCTGTTAAAAAAAACAGACTCCGTTGTTTACTTGAATTATAAAAAGGATTTGCAAACTTATTTAAGCTCAAGCAAATCTTTAATTACTTCCCCCGCAATAATTAACCCGACAACCGGAGGAACAAAAGAATTACTACCCGGAACTCTGTGCTTGCCGGGGAGGATTTCGCTGCAACAAGAATTCTTTCCTTCAGAAGCACCATAAGCCTCAGTTATAGAAGGGCTCATCGGAATTTCTTTGGAGTAAACAACCTTAAGCTTTTTTATATTTCGTTTTTTGAGTTCCTGCCTCATCACACGGGCCAGCGGGCAGACAGATGTTTTATAAATATCGCTAACCTCAAATCTCGCTGGATTAAGCTTGTTTCCCGCCCCCATTGAAGAAATTATAGGAGTATTTGCCTCCGTCGCTTTTACCACCAGTTCAAGTTTACCGGAAACAGTATCTATTGCATCGATAACATAATCATATTCGCTTAAGTCGAACATAGAGGAAGTTTCAGCAGAATAAAACACATTATGCGAGTTCACAATAATATCAGGATTTATATCCAATATCCGCTCTTTTGCGACATCAACTTTATATTTCCCAATAGTTGAAGTCGTTGCATAAATCTGCCTGTTAATATTAGTAAGCGATACTTTATCATTATCAATTATGTCAATTGATCCAATACCGCCCCTGACTAATGACTCTACAGTATAACCACCTACTCCGCCAATTCCAAAAACAGCAACACGCGAATTGTGAAGTTTTTCCATCCCTTCTTTCCCAAATAGCAATTCTGTTCTTGAAAATCTATTTAACATTACTTTAATCCGCTTGAATATATTAGGTATATTTATTCTACCACGAGTATAATAAATTACAAAATATTCAATTCCTCTATATCCCGCTATTTTACTAAGATGTCGACCATCAGTAATAGTGCCCGTTTACAGAAGAAATATAAAGTTTTGTTACAAATTGTATAATTTTTATATATGAAATAGGCAATTTTTAGTTAAAAAAATACTTTATATATATGTAAGGGATTTAAAAACAAACAAAGGGAATCACAGAAAGGATAAAGGGGTAAAAATTATGGAAAACAAAGCTACTGAAAAAAATTATGTAATGTCAACACTTGGTGAATTATTCGGGGACTACACAGTAACAACAGTTGATGAATATTTCGAAATTCTTGACAAAGAAGCTCAAAAACGTTCTAAGATGGTTGCTAAATCTTTGACAAAATACTTACAAAAAGTACAATCCAATACTAAATATGATGAATTGAAAATCAATGCTATTCATTAATTTGAATTTAAAATAACAATAATTTTCATTAGCTTGTTTTCAAATTATCATATAATGTGGGGGAAAAACGATATTAAAAAAAAGGACGAATTAAAAATTCGTCCTTTTTTAAATTTGATGTTATATAAAATTATTCAATAATTTTATCAACAACACCGGCACCAACTGTATGGCCACCTTCACGGATAGCAAATCTCATACCTTCTTCGATTGCAACCGGAGCGATAAGTTCAACTTCCATTACAACGTTATCGCCAGGCATAACCATTTGGCCGTCAAATTTGATTGAACCGGTAACGTCAGTTGTTCTGATGTAGAATTGAGGTCTGTAACCAGGGAAGAACGGAGTATGACGACCGCCTTCTTCTTTTGTCAAAACGTAAACGTTAGCAGTAAATTTGGTATGCGGATGAATTGTTCCCGGTTTAGCCAAAACCTGACCACGTTGAATTTCAGTTTTATCAATACCACGTAACAATGCACCAATGTTATCACCAGCTTGACCTTGGTCAAGAGATTTTCTAAACATTTCAACACCGGTAACAGTTGTTTTCTTAGTATCACCAAGACCTACGATTTCAACTTCATCACCAACTTTTACAATACCACGTTCAACTCTACCGGTAGCAACAGTACCACGACCAGTGATAGAGAATACGTCTTCAACCGGCATTAAGAATGGTTTATCCAAATCACGAACCGGAGTTGGGAAGTATGTATCAATAGCATCCATCAATTCCCAGATTTTATCAACCCATTTGTCATCTCCACGTTTTACTGAAGGGTTTGCTTGAACAGCTTCTAAAGCTTTTAAAGCTGAACCGTGGATGAAAGGAATGTTATCACCGTCAAATTCATAAGAAGA
Source organism: Candidatus Gastranaerophilales bacterium (assembly GCA_944325075.1). Classification (GTDB taxonomy): domain Bacteria; phylum Cyanobacteriota; class Vampirovibrionia; order Gastranaerophilales; family Gastranaerophilaceae; genus UBA1221. Next base: position 24,250 of record CALUYU010000016.1, on the reverse strand, counting down.
AAGAAGTTCTCTAACTTCCATTTCAACCAATTCTAACAATTCTGGGTCGTCAACCATATCGCATTTGTTCAAGAATACAACCAAGTTAGGAACACCAACCTGTCTTGCTAAAAGGATGTGTTCACGAGTTTGAGGCATTGCACCATCAGTAGCTGCAACTACCAAAATTGCGCCGTCCATTTGAGCAGCACCGGTAATCATGTTTTTAACATAGTCAGCGTGGCCCGGGCAGTCAACGTGTGCATAGTGTCTTGCATCTGTTTCATATTCTACGTGAGCTGTAGAGATGGTAATACCTCTTGCTTTTTCTTCCGGAGCAGCATCGATTTCATCAAACTTTTTAGCTTGAGCTTTACCAGCTGCAGCCATAACGCCTGTAATAGCAGCGGTCAACGTAGTTTTACCGTGGTCAACGTGACCAATGGTACCTATGTTAACGTGCGGTTTCGTACGTTCATACTTTTCTCTTGCCATGAGATTAATCTCCTTTTTTTACTTATAACTACAATACTAATTTGGTATTTTAAGCCATAATATAATAATATTTGCTCAATATTTTTTGTCAAGGTGGCTGAGCCACTGCAATATCTTTACTTGTTATCTACACTTTTTAAAGACTTTCCACAAAGGTGGCTGAGCCACTGCAACATCTTTACTTGTTATCTACACTTTTTAAAGACTTTCCACAAAGGTGGCTGAGCCACTGCAATATCTTTACTTGTTATCTACACTTTTTAAAGACTTTCCACAAAGGTGGCTGAGCCACTGCAACATCTTTACTTGTTATCTACACTTTTTAAAGACTTTCCACAAAGGTGGCTGAGCCACTGCAATATCTTTACTTGTTATCTACACTTTTTAAAGACTTTTCCCCTCACAAAGGCAGCCAAGCCAAACACATTAGGATTATTGATATTTTAGACCTTGATAAGAATTTCGTCTTAATAACTCCCGATCAATTTTATTAAGGCAGTCAAATTTCGCTCCAAGCCACTGCGGAGCAATTAGAGTTCTGCTCAAACCGTTTCCGGCAAGACGATGGATGGTTGTATCGGGAGGCAGATATTCAAGAAAGTCACAAACCGTAGACACATATTCATCCTCACTCATAAATGAAATTTCACCATCTTCATACATTTTAGCGAGCTTAGTATTTTCAAGTGCACAGAGCATATGAATCTTAACTCCGTCAACTTTCAGCCTTGCTAATTCCTGAGCTGTCTGCATAATTTCATCATGAGTTTCCCAGAGTCCGAAAATAACATGAGCACAAATGTTTATCCCCAGTTCTTTAGTCCTTTCATATGCACGCAAAAAACAATCATAATCATGCCCGCGGTTTATGCGAGCCAAAGTTTTGTTATGAACAGATTGAAGCCCATATTCTATCCAGGTATAGTAATCATCTTTATATGAACTGATCAGTTTTAATTTGTCTTCATCTACACAATCCGGTCTTGTTCCGATAGATATTCCCACAATTTTACTATTCTCTAAAGAAGAATTATAAATTTTCTCCAGCTCACTGACCGGCTTATAAGTATTGGAGTAAGCCTGAAAATAAGCCATGAATTTTTCAGCTTTAAATCTTTGGCTCAAATTTTGAATACCGGTTTCAATTTGGCCTTCAACAGACAACTTATTTGAGTGGGCCTGGGAAAAACTTCCCCCTTCATCACAAAAGATACACCCGCCGCGTGATATAGTGCCGTCTCTATTCGGGCACGAAAATCCCGCGTCAATAGTTATTTTATAGACCTTAGCACCAAACTTTTTTTTTAAATATGCACTATACTGATTATATCTTTTGTCGGTTCCGTTAAACATAACCAATATTATGAGTTTTTCTCATCCTCATCAATAATCGGATAAACATAATGCTCTCCGCAATTAGGGCATACAACTTCCTGCTGCTTGCCTTTTTCCAAAATAGCAACTTCAAATAAAGTTCTGCATCCGGATTGAACGCATCTTATTGCCCATGAAGGTCTTACTAATCTTGCCATAATTTCCTCTCTTATTTATTTAAATTACACCATTAATATTAACATCGATTAAATGTTTATGCAAGTAATTATATCACAGAGAACTAACATTCTGGAGGATTTATTTTATTAAGGAAAATATAAAAATATTCGGAAAGGAGTAAACTATGAAAAATTTTCTAATAATATTAGGGATATTGGCAGTTACCTATCTTGCATATATAGATACAAAAGAAAGATTCAAAGAGCTTGAAAACATTGCCGCTACAACACCGGCTCAGGTTGAAATGAAAAGCCCAATACAAAAAACTAAAGGGGAAGGAGTTAAGAACAAAAGGATAGACAAGCTTGACGAAGGAATAAATCAGCCTGATAAGCAAATTTTAAAAGAAATGGATGGCATTAAGCCGCAAATTCCGGAAAATTCTCCGAAACCTCAAATACCGAAAATGACTTCTCCGTAATTGTTTTCCATATTATTCCCGTCAGCGCCGCCGGACTTAGCTTTATCTTCCTCCGCACGTTTGTTCTGTAATGACGGGATATTTGAATTGCTTTCATACCTAAAATATGCTCCCTCAGGTTTTTGATCCTCAACTATCGGTTGGGGATCAATTGTTTTAGGAAAAAATCTTAAATAAATATTCTGTGAAATCATTTTTGCTAATATATCACGGGAATACAGCCTGAAATATTCAAGCTTGGCATATGCATCAGAAGAATTTGGGGCCTTAAAATTATCATTTTCATCGGATATTTTTTTAGTGTAAACACCATTCCACATAACAAGCCCGTTATATGTATCAACCAAAACCGCATTTGTTTCCATTATGTAAGGATAAGAAATATCAAAATCTGTAGATAAAACCAGCATTTCCCATACATTACGCCTTACATATGCTTTATCTACAGGCACATCATTGGATATAATTAAAACCGATTTTGCATTAAAAGCGTTAGCTATATACTTTAATGCCGTAAAATCAAGGCTTTTATCATTTGTATACCTGGTAAGAACGCTATTTGTATAATTTTTTATTGAAGGGTTACCCTCAAGAGTTTTGCGCACAGAGTACAGAGTTGGAGAATTAATTCTTCCGGTTTCATTAAAATTTTTAATAACATCCTGAGCTATTATTTCAGACATCTCAGGAAAACAGTAATAATTTGCGCATATTTTAAATAAGTCCGCAGGTAATACAACTACATTGAAAGATACAACAGCATTTGCAGCCAATGCCGCCTGCATAGAAAGAAAAATTATAAAAAATTTTACAAAATTTTTCATAGTTTAATTATAGCACACAAAATTTTCATACAACTAACGGATTATATTTTTTACCCGTTAAATTAAAATAATAATACAATAGGAGAATAACACATGGATTATCAGGAATTAATAGACAAGGCAATAAAAGCTTCCGAAAAATCATACTCGCCGTATTCAAAATTTGCAGTGGGTGCCTGTGTGCTTACCCAGGATGGGAATACTTATTGCGGGTGTAATTTCGAAAATTCAAGTTTCGGACTGACAATTTGCGCCGAAAGAAATGCTGTTGGTTCTGCTGTTGCAGAAGGAGAAAGAAAAATCAGAGCGGTTGCAGTCTATTCTCCAAACGCGCAGTATTGTTATCCTTGCGGAGCGTGCCGTCAGGTTTTAAACGAATTTAAATCCGACGACGGGCTGGATGTAATTACATGCGGAGATAACGGACTGAAAGTTGTAAAATTGGAAGAATTGTTGCCGGAAGGATTTAATCTATAATATGTTCTTTTTTGAAGCTATCGCAAAATATCTGATGAAAGATAAGTTCACGGAAATTCTTGAAGAACATGATAAAAAAATGAGCATTAACCCTCTTGAAGGAATTCCGCTTGAAGAGGATTTTGAAGACGGAGATGATGATTCTCTAAATTGCGAACATATATTTATGCCGATAGATTCAACCGGAGAAATTCTCGCCTGCTCAAAATGCGGTGAAATAATTAAGAAAGAAGAACTTAAGCCTGTAAACTTTTTTAACCGCCCTAATAATGATATGTTTTAAACTAAGTTTAGGAAGTATTTAATATTTCTTAATATTTGTGATATTTTAAGCAATTTTTGTGGAATAAAATACTTAATATATACATAAGGAATATTTAGGATACCAAAACATATACTTTCTCATAGTTAAGGAAACAAGGAAAACACAGGGAGGTCTCTATGGCGATAGGTGCAGAAGACTATATTGATCAACTGCTGGTCAAAAAATACGCAGAAGAAAAAGTCGACAACCATGACGATATGGAATCAATGGTTGATCCGGACAAAATGATGAGTGCAATGAACGATTATGCAAGCATGTATAAAAATATGATGATGCTTAAGCAAAGACTGAATATTGCTTGTTATGCGGTTAATGCCCGTAATGCCAAGTATAATCAATCAAGACGTGCATATTAACAAAAAGTTTAATAATCCTCTTTTTTGATATAATAAAAAAAGAGGACTAAACTATGGGAAAAATTATTTTGGCATCGTCTTCACCAAGAAGACAAGATCTCCTAAAAAAAGCAAAGTACAACTTTGAAATTATTCCGTCACCGTATATTGAAGACCATACGAGGACGGATTTTTCTTATGAATTTATAGAAACTCTTGCAGCCAATAAAGCGCTTGCCGTAATACCTTTAGTAAAAGAACCATCGCTAATAATCGGGGCAGACACTGTTGTTGTTCTCGATAATAAAATTCTTGGGAAACCTGAAGGGAAGCAAGGTGCATACGAAATGTTGAAAAAATTATCAGGGAAAACACACTCTGTTGTAACAAGCATTGCAGTTGCAGACTCAAAGACGAAAAAAATACGCAAAAAATCAACAACAAGCTATGTTACATTTGAAAAACTTACAGATGAACAAATAAAAAATTATATTGATAACTACAATCCCCTTGATAAAGCAGGTTCTTACGGTATCCAGGAAATGCCTGAGGGATATATCAAATCATTTTCCGGCAGCCTTGAAAATATAATTGGACTGGATACATCAGTTCTAAAGAGTTTAATATAAAAAATGAGAATAATTCCCACTTTACATTTTTTTTCTTTTCATATACAATAAAAGAGGAGAGAAAAAGAAAGGTGGTAAACATGAAATTTGTATGTACAGTATGCGGTTGGTCAACAGAAGCAGATAAAGCTCCTGAAAAATGTCCTTTATGCGGGGCTACAACTTTTAAAGAAGTAAAAGAAGGAGCAAAAGTTTATGCTTGTGAACACAATGTTGGCGACGGCGTAGTTGAAGATAAAGAAGTAATGGAAGGTCTTAGAGCTCATTTTTCAGGAGAATGTACTGAAGTAGGTATGTACCTTGCAATGTCAAGAGTTGCTGAAAGAGAAGGTTATCCTGAAGTCGCTGAAGCTTACAAAAGATACGCTTTTGAAGAAGCTGAACACGCTGCAAAATTTGCAGAATTGTTAGGTGAAGTTGTTACTAATTCAACAAAGAAAAACCTTGAATTAAGAGCTGAAGCTGAACACGGCGCTTGTGAAGGTAAACTTGCAATCGCAAAACGTGCTAAAGAATTGGGCTATGACGCAATACATGATACGGTTCATGAAATGGCTAAAGATGAAGCCCGGCACGGGAAAGGATTTGACGGATTATTAAAAAGATATTTTTCATAATCTGACAGATTAACAATAAAAAAGGTTCACATTTAATATGTGAACCTTTTTTAATATATTTATCAAATTTAGCCTTGTTGTACACCTCCATAAGAGAAATCACTTTTAATATTTGTGGCTAATAACTTCTGCCATGATGCCTCGTATTGTGTTATTTCATTAAGTCTTGTTTCATAGTTATTTTTTTCTGTTTCGAGCTCCTGCTCCCAGGAATTTATATTAGCCAGATCAAACTCATGCTCTTTTAATAATTGCTCACAGATTTCCTGATATTCATCTCTGAGATCATCCTGACCGTAATATTGATAATAATAATATTGCTCTTTTTGGTTGTACTTGTCCTGAAGTTCTTTTGCTTCCCGTGATGCGGACAGCAAATTAAATTGAATATTTGAAATCTTTTCGTTAATCATAGATTTTTGCTTTGTGTACATTAACAAAGTCTCTTGCATGCTTGAAATTGCCATAACTCTCGCCTCTCTTCATTTTTATACTTAGTATATATATAAAAAAAATTTTAGAGACCGGATTTCACAAGAGGATATATTTGTTACATTTGTTTACATTTATCCGGATTAAGAAAATCCTCAACAAACAGCAGGATTGCGAAAAGATAATTCTTATGCTAAAATTCAGACAACAGGAGAGAACTATGGATCAAAAAATTTTTAAACTGGAAAATAACACAGAGGTTTTCTGTAAAAAAAATCCAAATACCCCAAGGATAGCTTTATGTTTCAATATAAAAAGCAGTAAAGCCGAAATTACTCCGGGTGTTGAAGGCATAATGGCAAGATTATTCATGCAGGGGACAAAAAACCGATCGGCTGAAGACATTGCAAATGAGCTGGATTCATATGCAATTGAATTTTCAACAGATTCAAGGCCTGATTATATAAGATTAAAATTTTTGTGCCTGAATGAAGACTTTGATAAAGCACTTGAAATAATGGCTGATATAATTAAAAACTCTACATTTGAAGATTTTGACAAAGAACTGGTCAAAATGGAAGGGGAAATTATAGCAGAGTTGGATTCCCCTAGAGCAAAAGTTATTGACAATTACTATGCAAACTTATTTAAAAACCATCCTTATGGAAATACAAATACAAAAATTCTGGACAATATAAAAAATATAACAAAAACAGCAGTTCTTGATACATACAACAGCCTTATTAATTCCAGTAAAAAAGTTATTTCTGTTGTAGGAGATATAGATTTTGATACGGTTGAAAGGAAGCTTAATGAATATCTCGGCGGCCTGCCTGACTCAAAAGAAATAACCTCTTCAATACCAATACCGGTATTAACTCAGGCAGAATATGCCGAAATAATAAAACCGGATGCAAATCAGGCTCATATTATAAAAGGATGGCTTGCCGGAACTTCAACAAGTGAGGATTATCCTGCATTATTGCTTTTGAATGTCATATTAGGAGCATCGGGCCTTTCTTCCAGACTTTTTCTGGAATTAAGAGATAAAAAAGGACTCGCCTATGTTGTACGCAGTTCGTATGAAACATTTGCTCAAGCCGCTGATTTTTATATTTATATAGCAACAGAACCTAAAAATATAAATGTTTCATTAGATGGGTTCAAAGAAGAAATAGAAAAAATCAAAAAGTATAAGGTTAGTGAAGAAGAACTTGAAAACGCAAAAATAAATATGCTGGGCAAATGGGCATTCACCCAGGAAACAAACAATAACCAGGCAATTTTATATGCAAATTACGGAATTCAGGGTCTTGGTTTTGACTTCAATGACCGTGCAAAAGAAAAAATAAAAACGGTAACGGCGGAAGATGTACAGCGCTGTGCCAATAAGTACCTGAATGATACATCAGTAGTTTCAATCCTTAAACCTTAATCATTCGGGCAATACGATATACTTCAAAAAACACACATAATAATTATGAGGTATTATGTGTGTTTAGGTATATATTAATAATATTATTAAGTTTAATTGAAATAATAATATTTCCTCTGCCAGGCAAAACAGAACAGACAAATATAGCTTTAAACGTAAATTTTAACGCTAAAGTTACTTATATAATAAAAAGTTTTAAAACGACTCTTCCGTCGAAAACAACTATAACATATACCCGGGTTCCCCGTGGAGTAATAGTAAGTGTTGCCGAAAAGGAATTTTTTAGCCCGAATTCAACAAAAATCAGTGAAAACGGGAAAATATTACTTAGAAATATTGCATCGGTCCTAAGCAGTTTTAATAATAAATGCACAGTTGAAAGCCATACAGAAGAAAAACTCCCTCAAAACTCCATTTATAAAGAGGACTGGGAAATAAGTATCGTACGTGCTACGGCAATTACAAACTTTATAACGAAATGCTGCGGAGTTGACTCAGAACGTCTTACGCCCATTGGGTTTGGAGATATCATGCCCTTTAAGGGGAATGTCTCTGCAAAAAACTTTTCTAATAACAGAATTGACTTTGTAATATTTGATTATTCGACAACAAGATAAGCTTATGCAATAAGAGAACTGCCAACCCGGAGAATGTATATAATAATATTTTTTATTAATATTCTCTAAGAAAGGAGTTAAAGATGACCGAGAAATTAGAAATGTATCGGTGTAAAATATGCGGGAACTTAGTACAAGTAATTTTATCCGGAGAAGGAGAACTTGTATGCTGCGGAGAACCAATGGAACTTCTAAAAGCAAATACCCGGGAAGAAGTAAACACCGAATATCATATTCCTGTATATAAATATACGGACAAAAACGGCATAGTTATTCAAGTAGGAAAAGAACCTCACCCGATGATTAACGAACACCATATAATGTTCATTGAAACAATCTCTGAAGATGAAAAAAGGATTAAGCTGCAATATCTTAATCCCGGAGATGAACCTAAAATGTTATTAGAAAGTAAAATCGGCAAAGAAAAAGCGCTTGCACTTTGTAATTTGCATGGTTTATGGGAGGGCAGAAGTGATTAATCCAAAAGTAGAGGACATTTTAAATGCACAAATTAATAAAGAATTCTATTCCGCTTATTTGTATCTTGCAATGTCTGCTTATTTTGATGAAATTGGTCTTAAAGGCTTTTCTAACTGGACAAAAGTTCAGGCTAAAGAAGAGATGGATCATGGAATGATATTATTTGATTACGTAATAGAGCGTGACGGCAATGTAGATTTACGACAAATTGAGTCTCCGTCAAAGGACTTCAAATCCCCGCTGCAGGTTTTTGAAATGATCCTGGAACACGAAAAAAGTGTTACAGCCAGCATAGAATGTGTTGCATCACTTTCTGAAGATGAATGTGATATGGCAACAAGACATTTTATTAATTGGTACATAAGTGAACAGGTTGAAGAAGAAGCAAATGTACTGGATGTAATAAAAATGATAAAAATGTTCGGAACAGAAGGCCAAATTTTATATCATTTAGACAAAGAACTTATGGCGAGGGAATATAAACCGCATAAATATTCTGAATAAGAACAAGAAAAGACTCTTTCGGGAGTCTTTTTTTATAACTATACTTGAAAACTTTATGAGATATTGTTATAATAAAAAAGGAATATGGATATTTTATTTATGTTGAGATACCAGCAAAACCCAATCATAGTAAGCGTTTTCCTGATAGGGGGGGGGGCAGCTTAAGGGACAAAATCCGCTTGTAGCGGGGCTTTTGCTTGAGGTTATTTCTGTTTTTAATTGGTATAATTGGATTTTAAAAGTTTTTTTGAGTTCAGTTGTTTACGGATTAGATTTTTTAATCCGTATTTTGGGACTGAAGCGGATTGTTTTAGGCGAAACTTTTCTGTTTCGTCGATTTGTGATGCAAATTTTTTAGAAATAAAGGAGGTATTTTATGGATAGATTTTTAGAAAAAATATTGAACAAACTAAATTATGCAGAGGATAGAGAGGCGAACGGGCGAGAGAGAAATAAGTTCGACATCGAAGGAAATGCGCAAGCATTTCAGTCTCCTAAATGGTCAAATCACCGCCTTAAGGCGGGAAAGTGTAACGGTAAGTTATTCTTTTTCGGTTCGCATTTTCTTTTTGGCAGCTCACAAAAAGGGAAAAAGAACAAAGAAGAAATCAAAAGAGGTGGCTATGCCACGGCATTTACCCTGGCTGAGGTCTTTTTACCACACTACCACTCGCCTCGCAGAGTCGCATTTACCCTGGCTGAGGTCTTTTTACCACACTACCACTCGCCTCGCAGAGTCGCATTTACCCTGGCTGAGGTCTTTTCACCACACTACCACTCGCCTCGCAGAGTCGCATTTACCCTGGCTGAAGTTTTAATAACCCTTGGCATTATAGGAGTCGTCGCCGCTATGACTTTGCCAACATTAACTGCAAAGTACAAAAAATCCGTAGTTGAAACATCTTTAAAAAAATTCTATACAACCGCAAATCAGGCCGTTAAATTAAGTATTGTTAAAAACGGAGAAACTGAGTATTGGGAATTTCCTGCAGAATACAATTCCGAAGAACTTCTTAATTTCTATAATAAGTACTTTAAAGATGAGTTGAAAACTCTTAAAATTACCAATGCACCAGATAACGCGGGAATATTATTATATTTTGCCGACGGCAGCGGTGCACAGGTAGTTAACAAAGGGCACGATTGGTTATACTGTCTTGACGCAAAAAATATAGATGATGTAGGAAACGGTAAAAATAGTACCCAAAATGATCTTCTGGGGAGAGAATGTTTTCATTTTGGTTTTTATCCAAGTAAGAACGGATCATGCACGACTGGAAGTTATGGGTACCAAAATTTCTACAATAAAGGTATTGAACCACACGTATACTGTGATTTGAGGAATCCTGACGGAAGTATCAATACGGATACTCCGGGATTAGTGACTAAGAATGATTTATATACCCACCCGTCAATGTATACAAAAGCAATACAAATTAACGGCTGGACAATACCGGATGATTACCCGATAAGATTCTAAAACCCATAAAGTTTATTACATTCTACCCGATGTTAAAATGTAAAAATTTATTAACATTGTAGCAAAATAATTTATTTAGAGGATTTAAAATAATGTTAATTTTTCTATACTGGACACGTAGGTAGAATAAATAAACAGAGGTTAAGGAATCATGGTCGATAACAGGTCAGCTGGATTTTTCGGAATTGGCGGCGCATTCAACTTTAAAAGCGGCGACATTTCAGGAACCGCGGCCAAAACTCAGGATGACAAAATGGGGCAGGGAGGAGAATATTTTGCCCAGCAGCCTAAAGAAGATGAAAATGAGCGTCCCGAACATGAAAAATACATGGATAGAAGCGCTGTATTAAGAGCGACTCTTAACTCACTTGCAATGATGAATGTTGCAAACGTTATTAATGCAAAAAAAATTGAAGCCAAAAAGCAGGAAGATTTATTAAATGCTCAAAAACTTTTAAAGAAAAAACACGAGGAGTCGTTAATTGGAAGTATTAATAATAGTGAGGATGTAGCCCTGAATAACTCTGATAATAACGATGAAATTGAAGATATTGTTGATTAAGCAAATATACTTGTTGTAATAACTTTTTGCACATCAGAAGTATCTTCATTCTGCTTTTTACCGTTCATCATCAAAAGTTCACCGTGGTAAAACGGGTTTGAACCGTTTTTGTCTTTAGCTGTTTCCTGGCTGACAATTCTGCTTGTTGTGTTGACCGGCGTTTTTTGCTCGTTTAACGTAATTTCATTTACGGAAACTGTAATCCGCCCGCCAACACTCTTTTGCACATTTTGAGCAGCCATTGAATTTAAGTAATTAATTTTTGACAATGTTTCCTGATTTAGTGTAACCTGGAAACCTGAATTGTTCATGGCAACTTGTTTTGAGAGATTTAAGTCAACTTTGTTACTATACAAGTCGACTCCCAAATCCCGCTGTTGAAAAAAATTCTGAACAGTATTCACATTATACTGACTGTTTTTCTGATCAGCACGTTTCAATATTGCCTGTGAAACCTGCTGCAAAGTAGCACGGTCAATGTTTAATCCCATATTATTTAATTGTTCATAAACACTAATTGCCATTTTTTCAATATCCCTTTTGAATTTCCTTACAAAAAATATATCGGTATATATTAATAAAAACTTTAAAAAAACAAGCAAAAACTTAACATAAGTTTACAAAATTATTTAAAAAGGCAATTTATTGGGAATGAAATACTTAATATATATATAGCACATAACCGGAGAGTATAAATATGGTTGATTGGGCAAAACTTAATATGAATTTAAGTTATGTAAGCGACGGCTTGCAATTCGGATTAGATTTAATGAATCCACGAAAACCCGGAGAATCGCTTGGTGACAAGGTATCCACAGCCGGAATAAACCTTTTTGGGAATTCACTCGCAACACAAAACGCGGCAGAACTAAGACGGGCAACCGGCAGTAATATGGGATATTTTGCAAAGAGCCAGGCCGGAGATAATGCAGCACAAGCAGTGAAAAATACAACAATGACAAGTTTGTTTTATGCACAGCTTGGGCAACTGTTTGGCGGACCGCGTTATATGCACCATCCTATGGGGATGTGGGATACAATGAGTAATCCTTACATGGGTTATGATTATAACCCGGGAGCATATAAAATGCCTGGATTTGATGTATTTGATAACAGCTTCTTCAGGAATAACTATTGGATGGGTTAAATTTAGATATCTCTATGGCCGGTATAAAGCTGATGATCAACATTAGCCGTACCTTGGTTTGATTTTAACCTTGCCCGTACAATATGGTAAGCTGCAACACCAAGGGCAGCAGTCCCTGCAAGAAGATTTGCTTTCCAACCGATACTTCTTGCCGGATGATTAAATGTTTCTTTTATTGAGCCTTCTTTTGTAAATGCTTTTGGAAGAGCCTTGGTTGTCCACTTCCAGCCGGCGATAGCCGTACCGGTTAAAAAGCCATATAAAACAGCTTTAATTATACCTTTTGTCATCTCTCCAGTTACAACAAATAATTTAGCAATATTTGCAATTCCGTTTTTAAACGGAGTTTGTGTGCTGTTCGGTGAAGTGTTCACATAATTCATATCTGCAGAATTGTCTATTGGAGTGGTATTTTTTGGGGATCGGGGCGGTTCATTTGGATTTTGAATGTTATCAGCCCGAAAACTAATTGGAGAAACAGATTTGATAAACATAATAATAACTCCTTTTCAGACACACGCTTATATTAAAGTCTAAAAATAAATATTTTTGCGGGTTTAGCGTGCAAATTTTTACAAAAATTAAACGATAAGTATAAATTTTTTATAATAAAATATTTATATGATTACATTCGATAGTTTAACCCTAAAAGCATTTCTAAAAGAAAACACAGAATTTTTAACAGATTCAAGAATACAGAAAATACAGCAGCCGACAAGGCGTGATTTTATATTTACAATAAGAAAATCCGGAGAGAGCAGGAAATTCTACATAAACATAAACCCGCAATTCCATCATATTTGTTTTATGACTCCGGAAACAGAAAAAAGAAGAAGAATATCTATACCTGCAAAACCGCCGATGTTTTGCATGCTGCTTAGGAAATATCTTGAAAACGCAAGGATTTGCAGGGTTAACCAGCCTCCGAACGAGAGGATTTTAGAATTTTATGTTGAAACGTACAATGAGATTAATGAAAAAATATATCTTTGTCTTGCAATTGAGCTGATGGGAAAGCATTCCAACGTTATTTTGTACAACTATGACACAAACATTATCTTAGGCTGCGCGCATAATGTCGGGGCCGAAAAAAGCCGGGAAAGAGAAATGGCAGGAACTCTTCCTTATACCTATCCGCCCAAACAAAATAAAAACGATATTCTAACTTATAACGGAGCAATCGATTATGAAAAGCTAAGCACTGATTTCTATTTGTTTTCAAAATCTTTTGCCGGATTATGCAAAGGGAAAAGCCTTAGCACTTTAAAGCAATACGTTAACCTTGAAAACCTAAACCCTGCAATATCACCTGATTTTAAAGAGTTTTGTTTGTTTGAAGAGCTGCTGCCTGAGGCCGTTTTACAAAAATCTGTTAATTCAATGATAGACAATTACTTTTCATTTTACCAGGAGAAAAATCAGTTTGACACTCTAAAGTCCCATCTTTCTTCTATCACAACCCAAAAACTAAAGAGAACCGAACATTCCATAAGCAAAATGGATATCCAGATTAAACGGGAGGCAAACTGTGACAAATACAGGTTATACGGCGATTTAATTATGGCAAATCTATATAACGGGAAAGATTACTCTGAAAATATTGAGGTCTATGATTATGAAAACGACAAAAATATAACAGTTGAACTTGATCAGACAAAAACATTAAAAGAAAACGCAAACAAATTTTATAAATTATACAATAAAGGGAAAACATCCCGCGAAAAACTTACAGAGTTAAGCCGGGAGCTGTCAGAAGTAAAAACATATTTAGAACAAATCCAATATTCTCTAAACATGGCAGAAACATATGAAGATCTTCTCGAAATTAAACCAGAACTCATCAAAGATGATACGGCGATTGGCTCAAAAAAGAAAGCAATAGAGCCAGAAAAAATTATAAAAGGAGATTTCACAATTTTCATAGGTAAAAATAACCGGCAGAATGATTTTATTGTATCAAAACTTGCAAAAGATGATGATTTATGGTTTCACACCAAAGATTGCGCCGGTTCACATGTTCTTCTGCGCGGAGAAAATCCGGGCCCGGAAATTATATTAGAATGCGCAAAACTTGCAAAACACTACTCTTCGGCCTCGGAATCCTCAAAGATAGCGGTAATTTATACAAAAAGAAAATATCTTAAAAAACCGCCTAAAGCAAATCCCGGATATGTCACTTACAAAAATGAAAAAGAAATTATAATTGATTAATTTCTTATCCCAATCCCCCCAGGACAATAACATGAATAGATTTTGAGAACTGGCCGCTGTCGGTTAAATGTTCATAACAAAAATTCAGAGCTTCAAAATTAAAAAGCTTCTTTCCAAAATAAATGAAATATTTTAGGGTCATACAAAATTATCACCCGTTAAACCTCTGAACCCTAAGCAAGAACTCCTGAATCGAGAATTTTTTGAACTTCATCGTTCATAATTCTATGAATTTCTTCTATACTCAGAGTGCCGTCAATAGATTTAAAATTATATGCAGCCTTCATATTATTATACTCATCAAGGCACTTTTGCTGATAAATCTGAAAACTTTTGTAAAAATCAGTAGAAAAGCCGACATCTCTACCGCTTTCGTAATAATTTAACCCGGTTGTTCCAATAATTCTTTTTAACAGAACATCCACCGGCATATCAAGGTAAAAAACAAGATCCGGATCCGGGGCATATTCATATAAATTTTTAACCCACTCAATATCCTGACCTCTTACAACATCACGCGCAAGAGCTGTATAATAGTACCTGTCAAGAAGTACAACAAAACCCGATTTTAAAGCCGGTATAATCTGGTTTTCAAGCCGGTCGGCAAAATCAGCCGCATATAAAAGACTATATGTTGTTGCATTCAGAAGGTTTCGATCCTTAGCATCATCAATAACGTTTGCAATTAACCGTGACGTTTTCCACTCGGAAACCATTACTCCGTATGACTTATCCTGAATAGAACGCTTAAGAAGTTCAAGCTGTGTTGACTTGCCGGAACCGTCAGTACCTTCTATAACAATTAAAAGTCCTTCATAGCCGCTTTTTGTTTTATACTTTTTTCTTGCCATAAATCACCTTAAATTTTTATACCTTTAGAATTTAAAATATCACAGAGCATTTCACGTATTTTAACCTGCTTGGAATGGATAGAATCTTTTGCGTCAAGCTTTACAAGCCCGAATTCGTCAACCATCTTTTTGTACTCGTCAATAACCCGCCCCTGAAAAATCATATAACTTTCATAAGGATCATTACTGAGTTTTAAGTCCATGCCGGCCTCGTAAAATTTCGGTGCACGGTTAAAACAAATTCTTTCCATAGAAAGTTTTGGATCAATATCAAAGTAAAGCGCCAAATCCGGTTTTAACGCAAAATCGTAAACTTTACGAACCCAATTCGGATCAACGCCCCGGGCAACATCTCTTGCAAAAGCAGTATAAGCATAGCGGTCAGCCAGCACAATAAATCCCGCCTTTAAAGCAGGTGCAATAACCTGTTTCAGTCTATCCGCAAAGTCAACAGCATGCAGCAGCGAAAAAGTTCTTGGGGATAATAAATTTTTCTTTTTAGCAAGCTTGGTCGTCTGTGAAATTAATTCGGAAGAGTTCCACTCGGTAAAAATAACATCCTGGCCTCTGTTCTTAAGCCAATCGCGTAAGAGAGACAACTGAGTTGACTTACCGGAGCCGTCAATCCCTTCTACACAAACAAGAGTTCCTTTTAAATCATGATTTGTATTTAACTTAGACAAGTTATACCTCTTTTTTCTCTAATTTTGCAACACATATTTTCCCGAACTTAGCAGAAAGATTATCTATCAGATGTATAAAATACAATTCAGGCTCTAAATCTTTCTGATCTAAGTCAATAATTGCGCCCCAATCACTTCTTCCATGGTGGGCGGCAATCATCTTGGCAACTTCTTTGAACCCCTCGCTCATACAAAGAGTAAACCCATATTGAGAATGGGTAAGCCACTCTTTTCTAAAGTTTTCATCATAATCAATTAATCCCGATTCCAGATCAACTGTATATTCAAAAATCTTTCCGATATCATGCAGCAGGCAGGCCGCATATATATGATCAGTATTGAATTTATATTCGCTCATAAGCATATTAGCTTCAGCATACTGCAAGCATTCAAGAATATGAACCATCAGGCCCCCGATGTAATTATGATGCATAACTTTCGCTGCCGGTGTAATCTTAATTTTATCTTTATGTTCCATAAAATACCGGACAAGAAATGAATTTAATCTTTCATCCCCGATTTTGGAGATATAATCCATTAATTCGCCGTAATATCTTTCCCGTTCATTTTCATCAAGCCCGGTTTTAGCTTCTTTTACGACTTCTAAAACAGAAACAAGACAATTATTAAACTTCTCATTAAATGAGGCGGTAATAAGTTTTACAATATTTCCCGTACGGAAAACCTTGCTGTCAAACCGGTTAAGAGTCTCTTCCCATAATATACAGTTCAATATCGAGTTATCTTCAGTGCTTTTAAGCTGAAGTTTTCCCATTTTAGTACCGGCCTTGGTGTCGCCGACAGAAAATGCTACTATTTCGTATTCAGTATCAGTGCTAAACATTTATATATTTCTCCCCTTAATTACGTGTACGATCGATTATTTTATTATCGTTATTCCATTTAAAAGAGGAGCGGATTTCTTCTCCGACTTTTTCAATTAAATGTTCACTATTTTCTTTTCTAAGTTTATTAAAGTTTTTGCAGCCTGAGGCCATTTCGTTAAGAAATTCGTCAGCAAAAGCTCCTGATTGAATATCTTTTAATAAAACTTTCATAGCCTCTCTTGACTGTTCGCCGATAACTTTAGGGCCTCTTGTCATATCACCGTACTCGGCAGTGTTTGAGATTGAATATCTCATATCTGCCAATCCGCCCTGGTTAATCAAATCAACTAAAAGTTTCATCTCATGTAAGACTTCAAAATAGGCCATATATGGTGAATATCCAGCCTCTACGAGTGTTTCAAAACCGGCTTTAATTAAAGCTGACACCCCGCCGCAAATAACAGCCTGCTCTCCGAATAAATCTGTTTCTGTTTCTTCCTTAAAGGTTGTTTCTATAATTCCGGCACGACCAGCCCCAATTGCTGCTGCATAAGATAGTGCTATATCTTTAGAGTTGCCTGACGGATCAGCGTATACAGCAATCAGACTCGGCACGCCACGGCCTGCCTGATATTCGCTTCTAACAGTGTGCCCCGGACCTTTAGGAGCCACCATAATGACATTTACACCCTCGGGAGCCTCTATTTTCTTATAATGAATATTAAATCCGTGTGAAAACATCAAATACTGACCGGGCTTAATATAAGGCGCAATTTGTTTTTGGTAAACGGCAGCCTGGATTTCATCAGGGATAAGTATCTGGATAATATCTGCCCATTTTACGGCATCTTCAATAGGCACTGTTGTAAAACCGTAATCTTTAGCTTTAATATCTGATTTACCACCTTGTCTCAGTCCTAAAACAACATTACATCCGCTGTCTTTAAGGTTTGTAGACTGGCCGTATCCCTGGGAGCCAAAGCCTATTATTGCAATCTTTTTAGACTTAATTAAATCTGTATCAATATCTTTATCCAAGTAAATTTTTAATTTTTCCATAAAAACACCTCGTATCCCTTCAGTTAATGCTAGCACAAATACAAAACATCGTCAAACAATACCGCGGCTTGAAAAAATAAAAAAACATGGTATAATAATATCAGGAGGTACTCACATGCAAAACGCAATCATAGAGCGGATTTCCCTGATTAGGGGGGGGGCATACTAAGGGTCTAAACTCTTATACTGAGCGTGTTTTACGTATTAGTATTGATTGTTTTGTGTGGGTAAATAAAATTTTCCGCAGAGTTTGGGAAAATTTTTGGATTCAATCTTTCTGTTTGGAAGGAATTTTAGGTGAAATATTTTTATTTCGCCATTTTGTGCTGCAATTTTTTTCGCTAATAAAAGGAGGTATTTTATGAATAAGTTTTTCAAAAAAAATTTCGCCAAAGGAAAAAGAGATAATGTTGGTTGGGCTTTCAGCCCAACAATAAAACTTTGTTGGGGTGGAAACCCCAACCTACAAAAAAGCAGTGTGGGCCGCATATGGAAAAGGTCGATAAAAAATTTCCCATGTCATCATGAACTCGCAGCTCCTCTTGTTGCCGACGTAAAGGAGGCTTACAATGGAGGGGGCTCGCAGAGTATTTCAGGATCTTGCCACCGACAAGAATATACAGATTTCAATATCAATAAATCCAATGTTGGGCAAGTATGCACAACATACAATAATATTACGTTGAATACTGAAGAGCGCAGCATAATAGTGTCGTGCCTCAGGCACTACTCGCCTCGTCGAATTGCTTTCACCCTAGCGGAGGTTCTTATAACCCTAGGCATAATCGGGGTTGTTGCAGCTATGACTTTGCCAACACTCATCCAAAATTATAAAGTAAAGCAAACGGTTACACAGTTGAAGAAAATTAATTCTCAGCTTGCCCAAGCTTATACGCTAATTCGAGAAGAAGAAGGCGGAGGAATGGTTAACAGCGAAACATTTGAATGGGACGACGATCTTTTAATGGAAAAATTTGCCAAATATCTTAAATTCCAGAAAAAATGTCCGGGAAATGTTGGAGAATGCTGGGAAAATACAATGTACAAAGATGTTAAAGGCGGGGATTACAGTAGATATGACGGTAAAGGGAATACCAGAGCATCAGGAATTCTGGCTGATGGAACTTTTATAATGTTTAATCTAAGAAGAGCAGGCATAACAAATTCGGAGGGTGAAACAGAGTATATAAATACTACACCGGCAGACGGAATATTTGCTCAAATATATGCAGATATTAACGGACATAAGCCACCAAACCAGCTTGGAGTCGATTTCTTTTACTGGTTTTTGGTAGGTGACAGAATATTCCCGGGCGGAGTACCTTCTTGCGGGAAATATGGCTGCAGTCCTAATGATTTTGTTAGAAACTGCTTAAATGCGAACGGATATCATTGCACTGCGTGGATTATTTATAATGAAAATATGGATTACCTGAAATGTAGTGATTTATCATGGAACGGTAAGCATAAATGTAAATAGTATTATAAATAAATTTTAAAAAGTTGTTTAGCAAAAATATCGACAAGCTATTTTGCTAAACAACTTTTTATTGGTTGAATATAAAACCAGGCGATACAGATGTCAGAGGTTGAAAACGGAGAAGCCAAATATTGGGATGGACTAAGCGCCTCAAACCCGTTTCAAAGCGGGTCTACAACTTATCCTGAATTGAAAGACTGGTATGATAAATATCTTGGACCTTACCTTAAAACAACCAAAGTTATACAAAGAAAAACAAGCGATGATGACGGCAGCGACCCTAGTACAGGAGCGCTTCAAAATCAAGGAATACTTGTATATTTTGCAGACGGAACCATTTTGGCTATAAATAATAATGCCAGAGATATGGAGGTATACTTAAACGAAAAAGCCTTGACAAACACAATGTCCGGAAGGAATCAATTTGCCTTCAGGTTCAGCCCTATAGAAACTGTCGCCGGAACCGGGGAACAAGACAAATTCCAGCATAACAAAAAATTTGAACCATACGCTTGGGATTGGGATGGCACACGGGAAGACTTAATGATACAGGGAGATGCTTATGGCTGCACAGAAAACGGTGGAGCCTACTGCTCAAAATTAATTCAATTTGATGGCTGGCAGATCGAAGATGATTATCCGGTAAAATTCTAAAGACAGTCTTCGGACTCGAGCCCATCAATTAGCCGGGGAATTACATCGAAAACATCTCCAACAAATCCATAATCGCAAATATCAAATATCGGAGCATTTTTGTCTTTGTTAATCGCAATAATCGTCTTTGATGAGGACATTCCAACCGTATGCTGCAATGCACCGGAAATACCGCATGCTATATAAAGTTTAGGCGTGACGGTCTTTCCGGTCTGTCCAACCTGATACTCCGGAGAAATTAATCCCATCTCAACCGCAGTACGGCTCCCTGCAACGGCTCCTCCTAATTTATCAGCCAACTGCTTTAACAATGTAAAGCCTTCCTTAGACTGCATACCACGGCCGCCTGCAACAATAATTTCCGCACTATCAATATCATTAATTTCGCTAACAGTATTTTTTATAAATTCAATGATTTCTACTGATGGTTCATAGTCATCAAAACTCATTCCTAATTTAATAAATGTCGTATCGCGTTTAATATCTTCCTTTGCAGGCTTAAAAACTTTTGGACGAACAGTTGCCATTTGAGGATATTTTTTTGACAAAATAGTAGCCATCAGCTGCCCGCCAAATGTTGGTCTTGTTGCTGCAAGTTTTGAATTATCAATTATATCTAAATCCGTACAGTCAGCAGTTAACCCGGTATGTAAAGCAGTAGAAATCCGCGGAGCCAAATCACGCCCTTGATTGGTCGCACCTATTAAAAGTATCTCAGGATCTATTTCCCTGACAGCCTGAATAGCAGCTTTAGCATACAAGTCAGTTTTATACTCGCCAAACCGCTCGTCCGCTATATAAAAAACTTTGTCAAATCCGTTATTTTTCAGTGCTTCTTTATACTCATTAATAAGATTTGGTTTTAAAAGAATAAGTGCCATAACCGGAGCATTCTGCAATTTTTGTGACAAATCAACAGCCTTATTTGCAAGTTCAAAAACAACAGTATGCAAATAATCATCACGGGTAACTTCCGCATAGATAAGAATACCTTTACTCATTATCCGGCCCTCCACATTGCTCTATTACCTGCAATAAATCTTCACAACTGTTAAGGAATTTACAATCAACCTCCTTTTGAGGTGCTCTAAAAGCTTTATTCACATATGTAGGCGAACCTTTCAAACCAGCCTCATCCGGTTCAAGCCCCATATCATCCAGACCGTAAACCGGAATATCTGCTTTTTGCGATTCAATTACTCCGTTAATTGATGCTCTTGATGGTTCAAAGGAATTTTTTAATACGCAAATTAACGCCGGAAGTTTAACCTTAACCTTTTCTATGCCGCAATCAAGTTCTCTTAGAACAGTAAGAGTATCTTCTGAATACTGAAGAATTTCCTTTACATAAGTTACTTGGGGAATATTCAGAAAACTTGCAATACTTGGCCCGGTTTGGGCAGTGTCTCCGTCTACAGCAAATTGTCCGCAAATAATCAGATCATAACCAGGAAGTTTAGTCTCAACAGCCTTGGCAATAGTTTTACCAGTAGCATAAGTATCAGCTCCGGCAAATTTTTTATCAGAAAGCAAAACCGCTTTATCAACGCCAACAGCAAGTGCTTTTCGCAACATCTTATCAGCCTGGCGCGGCCCCATTGATAAAGCAGTAATTTCTACATCTCCGTATTTCTTTTTTAATGAAAGAGATACTTCCATAGCGTAAACATCATACGGATTAATTATACTTTCTAATCCTTCACGCTGGATAGTATTATTTTCAGTCCATTTAATATCAGATGTATCAGGAACCTGTTTAATGCAAAGAATAACCTTCATAACTTTATCTTTCTTTTATAATACAATATATATCTTAATCATTACTTCCCTGATATACCGGTCTAACTGAACTATATTCGTTTTTTAGGTACTTGTTTCAGATTTGCTTCCAGCAATGCATTAAAAGCTATAATATAGATTGAACATTTTTTTATTGAAGAAAGATACCAAGCACATCTTTCCTGGGTACAAACCATATCAACATCAGAACCGGCGCTCATTAGCGGACAAAACGGAATTTCTTTTCTTTCTCTTTCTCTCTCTGCCATTATTTCTCCTTTACACTACCTTCCAATACTAAATATTAGACTGTTTTAACAAATTACAATTTTCATCGCGTTTTCTTTCCTGATCTTTGTAAATTTTTGTTCTGTTAATGACTTCATCAAAGTCAATTTTATGCGCATCAAAATCAGGACCATCAACACACGCGAACTTAACTTCTCCGCCAACTGTAATACGGCATGCTCCGCACATACCTGTACCGTCAACCATGATAGGGTTCATACTGGCTTCAGTATAAATACCTTTATCACGTGTAAGTTCTGCAACTGCACGCATCATAGGCATAGGCCCCACGGCAATTGCATAATCAATTTTTTCTTTATCCATAAGCCGGGCAAGAACATCTGTAACAAATCCTTTTTCCCCAAGCGATCCATCATCTGTAGTGATAAAAAGTTCGTTACACGCGTCCTTCATCTTATCTGCCCAGAAGATTAAATCTTTATTTCTGGCGCCCATGATCATATAAACCTTATTCCCGGCTTCTTTAAATGCTTTAGCAATAAGATAACAAGGCGCTGCACCATAACCGCCGGCAAGACATACCACCGTACCATATTTTTTTATATCAGTTGGCTTTCCAAGTGGCCCTACAATATCAGGGATTTCGTCCCCGACATCAAGCTGAGCCAATTTCTTTGTAGAATAACCTACTGCCATAAATACAATTGTCAGCTCTCCGGATTGCTTATTTACATCAGCAATTGTCAACGGAACTCTCTCTCCGTTCTCTTCTGCTCTAAAAATTATAAATTGGCCTGCTCTGGCATTTCTTACAACAAAAGGAGCTTCAATAGTCAATTCAAATTGATTAGGACAAATTTCTTTTTTTGATAAAATTTTATATCCCATTTTTTCTCCTCTTCTATACGATTAATTATATTATAGCCTAAATTAACAAAATTAGCAAGTAGAGTATTTTGAGTCATCAAAAGTTACAGAAAAAAATAACCGGTGTTAAAAAGCCATACCTGCTTGGCTATACCCACCTAAAAACAAAAAGCGGATAAAAATCCGCTTTATATATTACTTACATTTGTGTTTACCGGCCCAACTTAAACCGTCACACTTTAAATAATCCATATTTTCGTTAAATATTACCCAGGCAGCACAACCATAACCGTTAAAATCTTTTACGCTATTGCGTAAACAATAATTTTCAAACGTACGGGTAGTATCATCAACCACTCCTATAGGATTTATCTTATGTTTATAGACACGAAAATAAAAAATATCCCGCCCAACAACATTTGGACGATTCGCACCGTTAATATCAACGCTAAAATCAGCACACAGATCCTTTTCCCCGCAATTAGGATTATTTATCCAGCCGCCGGAGAAACTTGTTCCATCATTTAAAATTATGCTGGGTTCATAATTACGACCTGATGAGTAACCGCCTAAGAGTGTATAAGGATATGACAGACAATCACTATCATCTGAATTAATGCAAGTTTTTAATGTTTTCAAATATGGAGACATTCGAGACCAGAATAATGTCCTCTGAGCTAGTGCCTGATCTCCAACTATTTGCTCACCGGTATCCGGATCCTCCTCAAATTCGGATTTAGAAAGGCCCCAATTATCAATAGTTCCAAGGTCATTTTGAGCTTGCAGGTATGCTTGATTCATGATACTATAAACCTTCTTTAACCTTGTAACAGTTTCTTTAGCCTGATAATCATTTATCAATGTCGGCAGCGTCATAGCGGCAACAACACCGATTATGCCCAGGGTTATTAGAACTTCTGCCAGAGTAAATGCAATTCTACGAGGCGAGTTGGGCCTGAGGCACTGCATTACAATGCTCCGACGACGAGATGATACGGAAATCAATGTAGGTTGGGCTTTCAGCCCAACATTAGATTTTTGTGTACAGATAGTCGAACATTTTTGTCGGTGGCTAGATCCTGAAATACTCTGCGAGCACCCTCCCTTGTAAGCCTCCTTTTCGTCGGCAACAAGAGGAGCTGCGAGTTCAGGATGACATGGGGAACTATTTATTGACTTTTTCCCTATGAGGTCATCGCAGTTTTTATGTAGGTTGGGGTTTCTACCCCAACAATATTTTAATGTTGGGCTGAAAGCCCAACCTACATTGTTTTTAA